>CAMEMG010000001.1:0-75218 GCA_945927325.1 uncultured Clostridia bacterium
TCAGAATATTTTTCACGACTATATTTCTGCGCATGGTTCGTTGGAGCATTTTGCCGATCGAGTGGCAATTCATATCAACGATACCCATCCGGCATTGTGCATTCCGGAAATGATGCGTATTCTGATGGATGACTATCATTATTCCTGGGAAGCCGCTTTTGATATAGTGAAGAAAACAGTGGCTTATACGAACCACACTGTTATGGCAGAAGCGTTGGAAAAATGGCCGGAGGATTTGCTGCAAAGACGTTTGCCGCGTATCTGGTCAATTTTGCGTGAATTGAATGAACGGTTTTGCGGAGAACTGTGGCAACGCTATCCGGGCGACTGGGAACGTATTGAACGTATGGCGCTGCTTTCCAAGGGGCAGGTGCGCATGGCCAATCTGTGTGTAGTCGGTTCGCATACGGTAAATGGTGTATCGGCGCTGCATTCGGAAATCTTGAAAAAGGATGTATTCCGGGATTTTGCAGAGTTGACACCCGAAAAATTTACGAATGTGACGAATGGAATTGCTCACCGCCGTTGGCTTTGTCAATCCAATCCGGGGCTGACTGCGCTGCTGGATGAATGCATCGGGCCGGATTATCGAAGCAAACCTGAGCATTTGAGCAAATTCCTGCAATATCGCGAGGATTCGGCTGTGCTGCAGCGGCTGGAAAGCATCAAACGGGAGAATAAGGTGCGTTTTGCCAACCGTGTAGCAAAGGAAACGGGCATCATGCCGGATCCGGATTCTGTCTTTATTGTGCAGGCTAAGCGGTTGCATGAGTATAAGCGCCAGCTGCTCAATGCGCTGCGCATTATTTCCCGCTATCAGCAGTTGCTGGAAAATCCGGATATGGAAATGCAGCCGGAGACCTATTTCTTCGCTGCAAAGGCAGCGCCCGGCTATGACATGGCAAAGCAGATCATCAAACTGATCAGTTATTTGAGCCGTGAAATTGAGGAGCATCCTAAGATTGCTCAGAAGCTGCGGGTGATTTTCCTGGAAAATTATTGCGCGACCATGGCAGAGCATATGATGCCTGCGGCGGAAATCAGCGAGCAGATTTCTTTAGCCGGAAAAGAAGGTTCCGGCACTGGCAACATGAAACTGATGATTAACGGTGCCTTGACGATGGGCACGATGGATGGTGCCAATATTGAAATCAGCCAGCGCGTGGGTATGGACAATATATTCATTTTTGGTTTGCGGGCTGAAGAAGTGGAAGAGGTTTGGCGGCAGGGATATTCCCCAAGCCACTATTATCAGCAGGATGTTCGCCTGCACCAGGCAGTGGATCGTCTGCTGCAGGGATTTGGCGGTATGGATTTCTCCAATATTCATCATTATTTGATGGTGGGCAATTATGGAGTTGCCGATCCGTATATGTGTATGGCAGATTTCTCAGATTATTGCCGAGCGCATGATCTGGCAGCGGAAATCTATAAGGATCGCAGACGCTGGAATCAGATGTCGTTGACCAATATCGCCTGCGCTGGAAATTTTGCGGCAGATCGGGCTATCAAAGAATATGCTGAGCGCATTTGGCACATAAAACCGGTTGAATGAAGCAAATGAGCAATGAGAAGGCAGCCTGGGCTGCCTTCTGTCAATAGGAGCATATTATGGAACAACAGATCATTTTCTATTCTCGACAAATGGCTTACCGCAGTCCACTGGGGGCTGTAGCCCAAGGGCAGAGCGTAACATTGCATTTGCAGTTGGCACGGCGTCTAGGCATTTTGCAGGCAAGCATTGTGGTGTTGGATGATGCGCAGGGCAGCAGAATGGAATATCCGCTTGAGTGGGAAGGGCTGGAAGGGGCTTATGATTGCTATAAAGGCGAAATTCCGGCACTGCCTGTTGGACTGTATTGGTATTTTTTCCAGTTGGATGGTGTGGACGGAAGATGCTATGGCGGCCGGCAGGGGCGAGAAGCGATTCTGACAGACAAGCCTGCTGCATGGCAACTCAGTATATATCAAAAAACATATCAAACGCCGGATTGGATCAAAGGGGGATTATATTATCATATTTTTGTGGACCGCTTTTGTAAGGAAGGGGATATGCCGGTGCGGGAGGATGCCTGCATGCATGAAGATTGGTATGAACAGCCGGAATATCTGCCTGATGCAGAGGGCGTAATCCGCAACCGGGATTTCTTCGGCGGAAATCTGCGCGGTATTACTTCCAAGCTGCGCTATTTGAATAGCCTGGGCGTGACATGCCTGTATTTAAGCCCGATTTTTGAAGCATATTCCAATCATAAATATGATACCGGAAATTATATGCGGATTGATCCTATGTTTGGAACAGAACAGGATTTCCAAATACTTTGCCAAAAGGCACAGACCTATGGAATTCGTGTGGTGCTGGACGGTGTGTTTAACCACACGGGCTCGGATTCCATTTACTTTAATCGGGAAGGGCGTTATCCGCATCTGGGAGCCTATCAGTCAACGGAATCTCCTTATTATAAATGGTATCGTTTCAGTGAATACCCTGATCGGTATGAAAGCTGGTGGGGCATCGATACAATGCCGCAGGTGGAAGAAAACAATCCGGAATATCAGGAATTCATCTGTGGGCGGCAGGGAGTTGTGCGCAAATGGCTGAGGGCAGGTGCTTCCGGTTGGCGATTGGATGTAGCGGATGAGCTCCCGGATTCTTTTATAGAAAAGGTAAGGACTGCCGCACAGGCGGAAAAGAAAGATTGTCTGCTGATCGGCGAAGTATGGGAAGATGCTTCCAATAAGATTGCCTATGGTAAGCGTAGGCACTATTTTGAAGGAAAACAGTTGGATAGTGTGATGAATTATCCGCTGCGCAGCGCGATACTGGATTTTTTGCTGCATAAAAATGCAGAGGGGCTGGCTGAAACCATGGAGACCATTTGCGAAAATTACCCGCCACAGGTGGTACATTGCCTGATGAATGGGCTGGGCACGCATGATACGCCTCGTTTGTTGACGGTACTTTCAGGCAGAGAATTGCCTAAAACACGGCAGCAGCAGGCAGAATTTGCGCTGGATGAGCAAACGAGAGCGATGGCAGAAGCGCGAGTGCGCCAGGCAATTGTGCTGCAGATGTTTTTACCCGGAGTTCCTTGCGTTTATTATGGAGATGAAGCAGGGTTACAGGGATGTGGCGATCCTTTTAATCGGGGTTGTTACCCATGGAAGCAGGAAAATCGCCGGCTGTTGGCTTGGTATCGGAAGCTGGGAAAACTGAGAAAGACGCTGCCCGTATTAAAACAAGGGGAATATTGCACGGTGTTGGCCGAAAACGGTTGCTATATTTTCAAGAGAAGTGATCAAAACGGTACTCTGCTGGTGGGCGTGAATTTATCAGAGAATGAGATTTCCATGCCTTTGGAGCGATATTATGAAAACTGTTTGAGTGGCCATCCGTCCGGAGACTTTCGTCTGCCGCCCGGAGGAAGTGCGGTATATTACTCGGCAAAGCCACAAGAACCTAATACAGGATATTTTTGCAAGAATATAAAGTGAGAGAGGAAATCAAAATGGATTATCAGCAAGCATATGAAAAGTGGCTGAATAGCCCGCAGGTAGATGAAAAAACCAAGCAGGAGCTCCGTCTTCTGGAACAGGATGAAGCGCAGAAAAACTATCGTTTTATGAAAATGCTGGATTTTGGCACGGCCGGTTTGAGAGGAATCTTGGGGGCCGGGCTAAATATGATGAACATCTATACCGTGCGTTATACAACGCAGGGGCTGGCCGATTTGATCCGCCGCTGTGGCGGAGAACAGCGAGGTGTCTGCATTGCTTACGATAGCCGCCATATGAGCACGGAATTTGCCAGAGAAGCGGCTTGCGTATTGGCTGCCAATGGAATTAAGTCCTTTTTATTTGATGAATTGCGCCCCACGCCGGAACTTTCTTTTGCATTGCGGGAACTGAACTGCATTGCGGGTATTAATATTACGGCCAGCCATAACCCCAAAGAATATAATGGATATAAAGTCTATTGGGAGGATGGAGCACAACTTCCGCCCGATCACGCGGCTCAAATCTCAGCGCGCTTAAAGGAATTGGATATTTTTGAGGATGTACAGACCTGCACTTTTGAGGAGGCAAAGCAGGCGGGCTGGGTTACCCTGTTAGGGAAAGAAATGGATGAGCGTTATTTGGAGTGTGTGCTGGAGCAATCTGTCGGATCAGATGCGGTGCGGCAATGCGCTGAAGAATTCAAAGTTATCTTTACGCCTTTCCATGGAGCAGGCTATCGTCTGGTGCCGGAGGTGCTGCGCCGCCTGGGCATGCAGCATATATTGACCGTACCCGGCCAGATGGTGCTGGATGGAGATTTTCCGACTGTCAAATCGCCGAACCCGGAAGACAAGGCCGGATTTACAGAAGCTATTGAAATGGCCAAAGCGCAGGATGTGGACCTCATTATCGGCACAGACCCGGATGCAGACCGCTGCGGCATTGTTGTGCGGCGGCAGGATGGAGAATATGTGACGTTAAGCGGCAATCAAGTGGGCGTATTACTGCTGGATTATTTGATCCGCCGGCGCCGTGAACTGGGGATTCTGGCACCTAACAGTGCAGTGATTAAGAGTATTGTAACGACCAATATGGCGGCGGCCGTCTGCGAGCGGCAGGGAATTACGTTGATGGACGTGCTGACCGGGTTTAAATTTATCGGTGAAAAGATCAAGGAATTTGAAGAAAGCGGAGAATATACCTATCTTTTCGGATTTGAGGAAAGCTATGGATATCTGGCGGGAACCTATGCCCGCGATAAGGATGCGGTAGTAGCAGCTATGCTCATCTGCGAAATGGCTTGTTGGTATCGCCTGCAAGGAAAAACTCTGTATGAGGCCATGCAAGCATTATATGAAGTTTATGGCTGGTATGAGGAGAAAGTGATTTCTGTTGCCATGCGTGGGTTGGATGGCTTACAGAAAATGAAACAAATCGGCGCTTCACTGCGCACTTCTTTGCCTGAAACACTGGGTGGCTTACAGGTGTTGCGGGTACGGGATTATCTGAATGGGCAAATAACCGATTTGCAGAGCGGGCAGCAGACGCCAACCGGATTGCCAGTTTCGGATGTAATGTTTTATGAATTGCAGGGCGGTTCCGCTTTGATTATACGCCCTTCGGGAACAGAACCGAAAGTAAAACTGTATGTCATGGCTTGCGGAGCAGATGCAGAAGCGTGTGCGGCAGTTTGTCGGGCGTTGGAACAGGCCGGGAAAGAACTGCTGGGGGAAGTATAACATGCTTTCAAGAACAGCAGGCGTATTATTGCCGCTTTCGGCATTGCCCGGCCCATATGGCTGTGGTGTATTGGGAGAAGAGGCGGTAGCCTTTGCAGCCCGGATGCGGCAAGCCGGATTGCATTGTTGGCAGATTTTGCCCAGTGTACAACCTGGCGCAGGAAATTCGCCTTATACCAGCCTTTCTGCATTTGCGGGGAATTTGTGGTATCTCGACCCCCGCCGTTTGGCAGAAGACGGTTTGCTGACGGAGGAAGAAGCGGAGCAGGGCGTCTATCCAGGGGAACCGTATTGTGTAGACTATGAATGGCTGCAACAAAACAGGCTGGCTTTGCTGCATAAGGCATATGCAAGGGCATCGACTGAACTGCTTCGGCAAGCTGAGTCATTTGCCAAAGAACATGTATGGGTTGAAGAATATGCCTGCTTTATGGCATTGCGGGAAATATATTCCGGGCTGCCTTATTGGCAATGGCCGGATGAAAAGCTGCGGATGCATGAATCTGCGGCAGTCGAAGAATTTGCGGCGGCTCATTCGGAAGAAGTTGGCTTTTGGCGGCTGATGCAATTGCTTTTTTATCGCCAATGGATGCGATTGAAGGCTGAATTGGACGAGTTGGGAATCGCTCTGATTGGCGATATGCCGATTTATGTTGATCTGGATAGTGCCGATACATGGGCCCATGCACAGTTGTTCTTGTTGGAGCAACCGGGGAAACCCTTGCTGGTAGCGGGGACTCCGCCCGATTATTTCAGTGAGGATGGGCAACTGTGGGGAAATCCTCTTTACGATTGGCAGGCGATGGCGCGTGAGAATTACCATTGGTGGATCGAACGATTGAGCTGGCAGCTGGAATTATGCCATAGCGTGAGAATTGATCATTTCCGTGCCTTTGAAAGTTTTTGGGCAATCCCGGCACAGAGCGAAAGTGCTTCGGAAGGAAAGTGGTTATCAGGGCCGGGTATGGCATTATTTGATGCAGTGCGGCAGGAATTGGGAGAAGTTCCGGTGATTGCAGAGGATTTAGGCCTGGTCGATGAAAAGGTACGCGCTTTTTTGCGGCAAACCGGATTTCCGGGTATGCGAGTACTGCAATTCGCCTTTACGCCCGGAGCAGAGAGCCTGCACTTACCCCATTGTTATACACAGAATTGTGTGGCCTATACGGGAACGCATGATAACAATACTGCACTTGGTTACCTTTGGGAAGCATCTCCGGAAGAAAGGTCATTTGCGTTGGCTTATTGTGGAGCAGAAGATGCAGACTGGGAAAAAGGCGGTTCACAGGCACCGGGCGTGCGGGCGTTGCTGCGTGCCGTTTGGCAATCCCCGGCGGCATTGGCCATTGCCCCAATACAGGATTTGTGTGGGTTTGGTGCAGATACGCGCATGAATATTCCCGGAACACCGGAGGGAAACTGGCGTTACCGTTTGACTTCGCAGGCGCTTGCCTCTGTCGATTGCGATTGGATAGCACGGCTATGCCGGCTGTATGCAAGGGATCATGCTTTTGAATATCACACTGAAGTTCTTTGCTGGTAAATGATATAAAAAAACACCTGCTTTTTGCCGTACATTCGTAAGACAGTAAAACAGAAGATTAATGCAATGACAAGAAAAAGCTTTACGGATGTAACTAAAAATCCAAACCTGAAGTCCATAAAGGACATGACAACGAGCAGTTGTATATGTTATAATAACAAAAGCTCCGTTAACATGTCAGGTTGCCGATTGGCAGCACTTATTAATGGAGGCTTCAAAAATGAGAAACAAACAGGCAAAAAGAGCAACGGTTGACGCGCTCAGTTTAATGATTCGCCATGCAGACAAAGGGCCTTCCGGCTTTTGGACGGATGACTATGAGGGGTGCGGCAATCCGGCAATTTCCCCGGAGTTTGAAGATGGGCTAAAGCGAGGAAGGCTTGTTCAGAAAGAACACTATCTTTGCCCATGGAATACCGCCATTATGTACGGCGATGGGCATGGCAACATAAACACGGGGTGTTACCATAGCTGTTCTATTAGCAAGGCAAGGTATCTGACCACTGAGGAACTTAAAGAAGTTCTTGCCCGCTTCAAAACGCGTCTGGAGAATGGTGACTATGATAATACTGACCATTTGCCACCTTTGCTGACAGTAAGCGAGGATAAGCGTATTGAAGAGCGTATCTTAGCGGAGCAATCTAAAAAGGAGCGGTGTGAGGAATACAAGCGGCAGGATCGGCTAAAAAAGGCTGCTGCACTGATTGCCAAATATCCGAGCGAAGAACCCCTCCTCGCGGCTTATTATGGGGAGAACGACTGTGTAACCGAAGAAGGCGGTGTAATCTTCTTTGATCCAGCTTCTCAGGCGGATGTCGTTAGGGCAGAAAAACTGTCCTATAATGAATATCTTGATGTTCAGCTTGCATCTTTAGGAAAGCATCACCGCTCGCATTTTGCTCGATGCTATTTCAATATTCCGTTGGGTTTTAAGGGGCAGATTGAGAAAGCCAATGAAGAGTATATCTGCTTCAAACGAATTTTTATCAGCGGCATGTTTCCGGACGGAGAGATGTTCGACGGAAAAGAAGATCATGTCTGGATGGACAAATCCGGTTTTGAAGAGTTTGACGTTGGTGACAGCGTTTCCTTTGGAGCCGAGGTCTATCGTTATGTAAAGACCGGAAACGGGAAGCTGATTGATTATGGGCTACGCAATCCGACAGGCATTCAGCAAATTGAAGCCTATGAGCTTCCCGGTAACGATGAGCTGATTATGCAGGAAGTCAAGCAGATTATCTGCACGACTTGCTTTCTGAGCGATCGGTGCAACCGCAATTACTGCACGATGGATCCAAAGAAAAAGCGTTTACTCGAACGAGAAATGTTCCATGCAATAAAGGCAAGGACAGATACGGAGGAGCAGAAATGAAACGAATCTTTCTTATGTGGTGGTTCGTACTTGCACTATTGCTGAGCGGGTGCGGATCATCGGCGTCTCGCGTCGAAACACTGAAAAGTTGGTCTTTCCAGTATAATGAGGGAACGAACGATTACAGCATTTTTTTTGGGCTGGCTGACAAGAACGATAAGCCGTTGTCAGCCGATGTTGACGTTGATATTCGAATCGTAAATGATGAGGGTGAAGCAGTTTACACTGGTACAAAATCCGTTTCTTCTGATGATTACAGTTATTATACCAGTCAGGTCGCTGGGGAACAATATCTTGCCAACGTGAGGATTCCAGCCGCAGAGATTGCGGCTGGAAAGTCCGCAAACGGGAAAGTTTATTTTACTGTATACAAAGAAAATGCGGTTCAATTTGATGAAGTGAACTGCGATGCGCTGTACTGCCTGCCTATTGAAGATGTCCAGGTGACATTTGATCCATTTCCGCTGGACCTGAAGGTAAGGGATTATATGGGTGGCACAGCGTCTGTCATTCAAATCCAAGGAGCAGATTATAAGTTTGACAAGGATTACTTTCCACAGCTATCCATCATAATTACCGGAGAAAAGACAAACGGTAATAGCAATTCCGGGTATGATATAATCAGCTATAAGCTGTACGACAGCGCTGGCTACATGGTTGACTCCGGTAATATTTATTTTTCATCTTTGAGCGCGGGAGACAGGTTCAAGGACGATTCTGTTGTGATTTATGACATTATTCCCGGCGAATCCTATACCTTTCAGTTGTTTGAGTATAGCCAGTAAACCGCGCACTATCTTTTCGCTTGCATAAGGGCTGTGAAAAGAGCGCACTTTTATACAGTTTTCTCGTATGCGTATTTGGCGTCACCATGTTCCAATCAAGGATGTCTCCTTGCGCCGCTTTGTGGCTATCCAATATCTGAAAATGGCGTGGCAATAAATGCCACGCCATTTTACTGTTTTATGAACACCTGCTTTTAAGCAGGTGTTTTTTGTTTGAAATGCGCGAGATTCAATCCGCAAGGCGTTCTTCCAGTGCTTTGCGATTTTGCTCATAACCGGGTTTGCCCAGCAGAGCAAACATATTGACTTTATAATCTTCTACGCCCGGCTGGTTGAAGGGGTTGACGCCCAGCATATAACCGGAAGCAGCACAAGCTTTTTCGAAGAAATAGACAAGGTAACCGTAAGTAAAAGCATCAATTTGCTCCACTTCCAAAACAATATTGGGAACACCACCGTCGGTGTGAGCCAAAAGTGCACTTTGGAAAGCAACGCGATTGACCTGGCTGACAGGTACTTTATCCAGGAAGGAAAGCCCATCTGCATTGGCATCGTCTGTTGGGATAATATATTCCTGTTTGGGATGTTTTACAAACAGTACGGTTTCAAACAGATTGCGCAGCCCCTGCTGGATATATTGTCCCATAGAATGCAGGTCAGTGGAGAAGGAAACGGCTGCCGGGAAGATGCCCTTGCCATCCTTGCCCTCGCTTTCACCAAATAACTGTTTGAACCATTCGGCAAAGGAGACAAGATCCGGTTCGTAACTGACCAGAATTTCAGTTGTTTTCCCTTTACGATACAGTACGTTGCGCAGTGCGGCATAATGATAAGCCGGATTGCTCAAACCGGGCTGAGAAAGATCCTCCATTGCCTGATGTGCGCCCTGCATGATGGCGTCGATATCGCAACCGGCAGCTGCGATGGGCAACAGACCTACTGAGGTGAGCACGGAGTATCTTCCGCCAATATCATCGGGGACAACAAAGGTCTCATAACCCTCCACATCGGCTAATGCTTTGAGCGTACCACGGGAGCGATCGGTGGTAACATAAATGCGCCGGGCTGCTTCTGCGCGGCCATAACGTTTTTCCATATATTGTTTGAAAACGCGGAATGCAATCGCAGGCTCAGTTGTCGTTCCGGATTTGGAAATGACATTGACAGAAATATCTTTGCCTTCACATAATGCCATTACTTCATTGAGATAGGAGGCACTGATGTTGTTGCCGGCAAAGAAGATCTGCAAATCTCCCTGCCTGAGATTATAAAAACGCCCTTTGAGCAATTCGATGGCTGAAAGTGCGCCCAGGTAAGAGCCACCAATGCCGATGACGATGAGAACCTGTGAATCACTGCGGATCTTTTGCGCCGCTTTTTTTACACGCTCGTATTCCTGCACGTCATAGGTTGCCGGATAAGTATGCCAACCGAGGAAATCGCTGCCTGCGCCATTGCCGGCTTTCAGCAATGCATGCGCCTGTTCGGCAGCCTGTTCCATATAGGCTTGATCCTCTGCATCTAAAAAGGAGCGCAGATTTTTATCGACTACATTTACAATCATGGATTAACCTCCTGTATTTTTGGGCATGTCCGGCGAAGCAAAATATATGTAATTTTTAAAATCGCTTGAATGCGCACGGGGATGTCCTGCTCTTATATTAATATTCGCCAAGAAGGAGGGAAATACCTACCTGAAAATGGAAAAATAGAAAAATATTTTTTATTTTCCGATTTTGGAAAGCAAAGAAAAAAGCGTACGGAATATTTCCGTACGCTTGTATAAGTCGGCAAATTCAGCCGATGCATCGCACTTTAACCGTGCCTTCTATCGAGGCAATGCGGGAAAGCACTTCTTCGCTGGGATGCTGGTTGAGGTCAAAGACTGAATAAGCAATATCCCCACGCGATTTGTTGACCATTTCTTCAATATTGATATTTGCTTCGCCCAAGGCACTGCTGATCTTGCCCATGATACCCGAAAGGTTATCATGAATGACTGTAATCCGGGAATGAGGGCTGGGGGAAAGCTGGCAGGCCGGAAGATTGACGGAATTGCGAATTCCGCCTACTTCCAGATAATAGCGCAGCTCTTCAGCAGCCATGACAGCGCAGTTTTCTTCGGATTCAGGCGTGGAAGCACCAAGATGTGGTGTGCAGATCACTTTTTCATGATTCAGGCAAGCTTCATTTGGGAAATCGGTGATATACCGGGCTACTTTGCCGGCATCCAGTGCCTGGAACAGAGCCTGCTCGTTAATCAGACCATTTCTGGCAAAGTTGAGTAAAACAACGCCCTCTTTCATTTTGGAGATTTGCTCCGCATCCAGATAATTGCGCGTACTATCCATCAACGGTACATGGATGGTAATATAATCTGCTTCGGAAAGCAGTTCTTCTATATTGAGCGCATGCTGTACTGCCGTTGTAAGGTGCCAGGCATTATCGATGGAGATATAGGGATCATAGCCGATGACTTTCATACCCAGGCGTGCAGCCATGTTGGCGACCATGACGCCGATGGCGCCCAAACCAATCACACCCAAGGTTTTGCCCATGATTTCCGGGCCAACAAACTGTTTTTTGCCTTTTTCGACTAATTTTCCGATGGCATCCCCTTCCCCTGCCAATCCTTTAGCCCAAGCAATTCCGCCGGTAATATCACGGGAACCCAACAGCAATGCGCATAGCACTAATTCCTTTACGGCATTGGCATTGGCGCCGGGTGTATTAAAGACGGCGATGCCTTTTCTGGTGCAAGCTTCGATCGGAATATTGTTGACGCCGGCACCGGCACGGGCAAAAGCAAGGTGATTTTCTGACAAAGTCATTTCATGGCAGTTGGCACTGCGTACCAAAAACGCATCAGCTTCTGCATCGGGCAACTCGTCGCTGACCTGGTAATCTGCTTTGGGCAGATGCGTGTAAACAACATCTGAAATGGCATTTAATTTTTTGATTTTATACATAAGATAGTTCCTCAGGAATTTTTCTGTTCAAATTCAGCCATGAAGGCAACCAACGCCTGCACTGCCTGTTCGCTGACCGCATTGTAAATGCTGGCACGCATACCGCCTGCAATGCGATGTCCCTTCAGGTTGCAGAGATCCGCTGCTTCTGCTTCTTTGCAGAATTTTGCATCCAGTTCTTTATCGCCGGTAGTGAAAGTAACGCTCATGATGGAGCGATCTTTCTTATCGGTTACAATGCCGCGGAATAATTTGGACTGCTGATCGAGGTAATCATAAAGCATAGCAGCTTTGCGTTTGTTGGCTTCGTAGATTGCCGGAATTCCTCCCAGCTCTTCCATCCACTGGAAAACCAAGCCAGCCATATAAATGGCAAAGGTTGGCGGCGTGTTATACATGGAATCATTTTTCGCATGTACTGCATAATCCAGCATGGTGGGCAAATTGGGAACAAGCCCAATCAAATCTTCACGGATGATGACGACGGTAAGGCCAGCCGGGCCGATGTTTTTCTGAGCACCGGCATAAATCACACCGTAATCAGCCACATTGATCGGCTCGGAAAGAATGCAGGAAGTCATATCGGCTACCAGCACTTGCCCGTTGACATCGGGAGTACCATGGAATTCAGTGCCGTAAATGGTATTGTTATAAGTAATATGAACGTAATCAGCCGGCTGTGCAAACATATCCGGAGTGAGCTTGGGAAGATAAGTGTAATTTGCCTCTTCAGAAGAAGCGGGGACGATTACTTCGCCGAATAATTTTGCTTCCTTTGCTGCTTTCTTGGCAAAACTGCCGGAATTGATATAGTAGGCCCGTTTGGTATTGTGCATCAGATTCATGGGCAACATATCAAACTGCATGGAGGCTCCGCCCTGAAGGAACAAGACTTTATAATTTTCCGGAATGGAAAAGAGCCTGCGCAGGCGGGTTTCCGCGTCGTTGGCAATTGCTTTGAAAGTAGAAGATCGGTGGCTCATCTCCATAACGGACATGCCAGTACCGCCAAGGTCGGTCAGTTCTTCTTTTGCTTTCTCAAGCACGCTTAGGGGCAGCGCGGCCGGGCCGGCTGCAAAGTTGTATACGCGTTTCAAGATAAGATCCTCCTGTAAAAATATAGTGGAAACTTTAATATGATAATACACTAATTTTACTCAAGATTAGAGAAGCGGTCAACTGGTTTATATGATAAAATAGCGATTTATATAAAAAAACACTGAATTTATGCTGAAAAGCTATGCAGACGCCTTTCGTTGTTTATGCTATAATAAAATTTATAGAGATATTGGGCGAAAAATATTGCCTAAGTGCGCAGGTATGATTATTTTAGTATATGCGGGAGAGTAGAAAAAATGGATTTATTTTCACAAAATCGAAATCGAAGTGCCCCCTTGGCCGATCGTATGCGCCCCAGGACGTTGGATGAGTTCTATGGGCAGCAGCATATCATCGGCGAAGGAAAATTGCTGCGGCGCGCAATTATGGCAGATAAACTTTCTTCCAGTATCTTTTTTGGGCCGCCGGGATCCGGAAAGACGACTCTGGCGCAAATTATAGCCAATACGACAAAATCTACTTTTCGCAAACTCAATGCGGTGACGGCCGGCGTTAAAGAAGTGCGGGAAATCATTGCCGAAGCGGAGAAGCAGCAGAGGCTTTATGGAACGTCTACTTATTTGTTGCTGGATGAATGTCATCGCTGGTCGAAATCTCAATCGGACAGCATTTTGCCGGCTATTGAACAGGGAATCATCCGATTCATAGGTAGTACGACTGAAAATCCGCTGATTGCCATGACGCCGGCGATTGTTTCCCGCTGCCGTTTATTTCAGTTCCGCCCGTTGGGGAAGGAGGATGTAAAGCTGGCTATTCTTCGTGCTTTACAGGATAAGGAACGTGGTTATGGCAACTTGCAGATACAGATGGAAGAGGATGCTCTGGAACATTTTGCGAATGTTGCGAACGGAGATGCCCGCGCCGCACTGAATGGGGTGGAACTGGCCGTACTGACGACCAACCCTGATGCGGAAGGAATCATACGTATTACGTTGGATATTGCAGAGGAATCCATTCAGCACAGAGCGGTGCGCTGTGATGAAGAAGAGTATTATAATATGTTATCAGCTTTCTGCAAATCGTTGCGTGGCTCGGATAGCGATGCTGCTCTTTTCTGGTGCGGTCGCATGCTGTATGCAGGGATAGATCCGCGGATTATTGTGCGGCGTATGATTGTACACAGCAGTGAAGATGTGGGTATGGCCAACCCGATGGCCATGCAGCAGGCAGTAGCGGCGCTGCAGGCGTTGGAAGCGATTGGCATGCCCGAAGCCAGATTAAATATTGCGCAGGCGATTATTTTCATTTGCGAGAGCCCCAAATCGGATAGTGTTACCCGGGCAGTTGAGCAGGCTTTTTATGATGCGGAACACTGTTACCAAAGTGGAGTTCCCATGCATCTGCGCGATACCCATTATGCGGGAGCGGATCAGTTGGGCAACGGGGTAACATATCGTTATCCCCATGATTTTCCGGGGCATTATGTAACGCAGCAGTATTTGCCGGAAGAATTGGAGGGCAGAGTGTATTATCAGCCTACCGGGCAAGGAAGTGAAAAGCGGATTGCTGAAGCCAAACGCAGAAGGCGGGAAGTGGATGCAGGGGAACAGGAAAAATTTCGGGAAAAGAAAAGCGGAAACAATCAGGAAAAGTGAATATTGCAGGCGGATGGCCCAAGGTCGCAGTGTGAAAGAAAAAAGATGATACGGCGGGAAATAAGGAAAGCTGCCGTAAGGAAAGGAAATACTTATGATTACAACACAACCGACGCCGCAAATGCTGGCGGCATGGAAGCAGCTATGGCTGCAGTATCGGGATAAGCTTTGGCCTAATCGCAAAAGCGGAACAGAACTATTGCATTATCTTCGGGAAAAATACGAATTAACGGAGAGCAGAAAAGCAAGCACATTAAATATAGTGCGGGAAAACATTCTGGAAAATCAGTTTTATGCGCAAAAGCTGCCGCGCGGCAGGAGACCGGAACCAAAAGCGTTTTTTGTGGAGAACGAAGGCAATGGGTGCGCTTTATATGCAGCGGCAGAAAAAGAAGCGGCATTGTGGCAGGAGCGCAGAGAACGGATTTTTGTAGGACTTGATACAGTAACCGGTTTTTTTATGGTAGAAGGAAGCAGCCTGCTGTGGGATGAACTATATGCGTTCCGTGGCTTGGATGCGCAGGATCTGGAAAATTATGTATGCGTTGCAGAGTATATTGCCTGCATGCAGCGCTTTTCTTTACCGATGCAGTCTGTTTCCGGATAAAATTTGTATAGAAAAAGTGCGGAGGATTCATTTCCTCCGCACTTTTTTTTGACAATCAAATCAGGAAATATTGCGATAAATATGTCCGTATTCCGGCTGTTGCCCGGAATACTCCAACAACTCGCTCAAAGTAACTAATTGGTAGCCTTGAGCGGTCAATTCCGGAATAATCCGCTCGATGGCATGGTAAGTGCTTTCGTAAAGGTCATGGAATAATATGATATCGCCATCTTTTACCTGTGTCATGCATACCTGATAAACAGAATCGGCATTGCGGCTCTTCCAGTCCTCGGTATCCACCTGCCAGTTAGCCAGCGGCATTTTCAGATCGGTGGAAAGCTGGCGCAGCGTATCGCTGACAGAACCATAGGTGGGGCGAATGAATATAGTAGGCTTACCTGTCAGCTCCTGCACCTTATCATTGGTTTTTTGAATCTGGTTTTTTGCTTCTTCATAGGAAAGAATCGCTAATTTTTTATGTTCCCAGGTATGATTGGCAATTTCGTGACCGGCTTCGCTGACGCGAACCAGAGAATCGCTGAACTGATCAATGCGGTTGCCGACTACGCAGAAGGTTACGCGACCGTCGTATTGCTCGGCCAGCTCTGCGATAGGAACGGTATATTTGCTGGGGCCGTCATCAAATGTCAAAGCAACCATCGGCTTATCCGGATCGATAGCGCGGCCGCGTTTTGGCAGGTAATCAGTCAGCAATGTGTAGAGCGGTTCTTCAATGCAGGGAGCAATGGTTTCGTAGGAAATGACGATCTTCAATTCCTCGCTTTGTGTCTGGCCAAAGGTACCGGCCGGAAAACACATCTGCATTCCCTGTTCCTCAAAGGAGAGGCAATACAACAGCGTGTCCGAAGAAAGGTTGGAAGAAGCAACTTCCAGCTGTGCCTGCGCATAAACTGCCTCGTCGATCGACTGATAGAGCAGGTTGGTTTGCTCGGAGATAAAGAGGTCAGTGAAGGAAAGCATCGTGTCGTCGATGGCATTATAAAAGAATGCTTTACGAATCTGATGTTCTCCCGGCTGCTGGTTGGATAACGGGCAGGAAAAACCGAAAAATTTTAATTGTCCGAGTTTCTCAGCGAAAATATCCAGGGAATAATCTAAATTTAAAGCGGCATCTTCATTATATAATGTAGAAGTGGCATCGATCTGCCCCTGCAGATAGGCGGAAATTTGTGCATCCGTTGCACTCAAGTCCAGGGAAGGCCGATAAATTGCATAACAAAAACGAGGCGCAATTTCCGAGTCTTCTTCCTCATCCTGAGCAGGCTGCGGGTCGTTGGAAAGCAGAATGGCATCCTTCTGCTCGGCAGCGGAAGGGGTATGAGCGGTGTAATAAGGTGCAAATATAGCGCGGGCAGATTTTACTTTCTTGCAGGCGGTAAAGGAGCACAGGGCAAAGACAAACAATACAGTGCATAGGCAGAGTTTCAACAGCTTTTTTCTCATGTCAATATCCTCAATTTAACACGGTAATCACTTTGACAATTATAGCATTTTTTTGACAAAGACAAAACAGTTGGAGAACTAAAAAATATGAAAAAAATCTTAATTTCGCAAACACAATAAGGAAAAAATGGTAATATTTGAAAAAACGTTTTGATTATGGGAAAAAAGCCGGATAAAGAGAAAAACCTTTGACAAATACAGTGGTATTCAATATAATGAAAGACGATAATGATTATATGGAGAAATGTGAGGAAAAGCCAATTCTGCGTTTGAAGCGCCCGAAGAGAGCTGGGGGAAGGTGCGAGCCCGGCGGAAAGCCAAACGAAAGAGATCACTTTTCGGGGAGAACAATTGTTTTTCCGGCAGCGAAAGCCGTGCGGCGCCCGTTAAGCGCAAAAGAGTCCTTTTTCCGGCGAAGTGGAAAAAGGGAAAATTAGGTGGTAACGCGGTCTTTTCGCCCTATGGCGGAAGGATTTTTTTTATGAATTAACAATTATGAAACAAAGGAGTGCGTAGAGATGTATCAGAAAGTCTCGACCGACCTGAACTTTGTCAAGAGAGAAGAACAGGTTCTGGAGTTCTGGCAAAAAGAGGACATTTTTAAAAAAGCTCAAAAACAGGGCGAAGGGAAACCGGATTATACGTTTTATGACGGGCCGCCCACAGCCAATGGCAAACCGCATATCGGCCATGTTCTGACTCGCTGCATTAAAGACCTCTTCCCTCGCTATAAATCGATGGATGGCTACAACGTACTGCGTAAAGCGGGCTGGGATACCCATGGTCTGCCCGTAGAGCTGGAAGTGGAAAAGCAGCTGGGGCTGGATGGTAAGGAACAGATCGAAGCATATGGCGTGGAGGACTTTATCCAGAAATGCAAACAGAGTGTCTGGCAATATAAAAATGAGTGGGAGCGCCTTTCCGAACGTGTTGGCTACTGGGCGGATATGGAGCACCCCTATATCACCTATGATAATGATTATATTGAATCGGAATGGTGGGCACTGAAAGAGATCCATAAAAAAGGTCTGCTTTACAAAGGGCATAAGGTAGTGCCCTATTGCCCGCGCTGCGGAACGGCGCTTTCTTCCCATGAAGTGGCGCAGGGATATAAGGATATCACGGAAAAATCTGCGACTGTTCGTTTTAAGAGCACCGATCAGCCGGATACCTATTTCCTGGCTTGGACGACCACACCCTGGACTCTGCCCAGCAACGTCTGCCTGTGCGTAAACGGTGATGTTGAGTATGTGAAAGTCAAGAAGGGCGATGTTTCCTATATTCTGGCTGAGGCGCTGGCAGAAAAGTTGTTGGGTGAAGAAATCGTTATCCAGCAAAAATATAAAGGAAAAGATCTGGTAGGCATGCATTACGAGCCTTTGTTTGCCTGCACTGCTGCAGCTTGCGGCGGCAAGGATGCATTCTATATCATTGCGGATGATTATGTCACGACCACAGACGGAACGGGCATTGTACATAACGCGCCTGCCTTTGGTGAGGATGACGCCCGTGTCTGCAGGGAAAACGGTTTGCCTTTTGTGCAATTGGTGGATACCAAAGGCGAAATGTGCGGAGGGACTCCCTGGGATGGCACTTTTGTGAAAAAGGCGGATCCGCTGATTCTGGCAGAACTGGAAAAAGAAGGAAAGCTGTTTGATGCACCTGTTTTTACACACAGCTATCCTCACTGCTGGCGCTGTGATACACCGTTGATCTACTATGCGCGCAGCACCTGGTTTGTAAAAATGACCGCGCTGCATGATGAATTGATGCGCAACAATAATGCCATCAACTGGTTGCCCGATAATATTCGCGAAGGCCGTATGGGCAACTTCCTGGATAATGTAATCGACTGGGGTATTTCCCGTGAACGCTATTGGGGCACACCATTGCCTGTTTGGACCTGTGAATGCGGGCATATCCATGTGGTAGGCAGCCGGGCAGAACTCCGGGAAATGGGAGAAAACGTGCCCGAGGATATCGAATTGCATAAGCCTTTTATCGATGCGGTTGAATTGACCTGCCCGGTATGCGGCAAGAAGATGAAGCGGGAGAAGGAAGTCATTGACTGTTGGTTTGACTCCGGTTCCATGCCGTTTGCACAGTGGCATTACCCCTTTGAAAACAAAGAAATGTTTGAACAGCATTTCCCGGCTAATTTCATCAGCGAAGCGGTAGACCAGACCAGAGGATGGTTCTATACGCTTTCGGCAATCAGTGCGCTGCTTTTTGATCGGGCACCTTTTGAGAACTGCATTGTGCTGGGGCACGTGCAGGATAAAGAAGGCAAGAAGATGAGCAAGCATCTGGGTAACGTAGTGAACCCGTGGGAAGTGCTGGATAAACAGGGCGCCGATGCAGTGAGATGGTATTTCTATACGAATTCTGCACCCTGGCTGCCCAATCGTTTCTATGCCGATGCAGTTTCCGAAGCGCAGCGCCGCTTTATGGGCACGCTGTGGAATACCTATGCGTTCTACATTCTCTATGCAGAAATCGATCAATTTGATCCTACCCAATATAAACTTTCCGAGAATCTGGGCGTAATGGATCGCTGGATTCTTTCCCGCCTGAATTCTACGGTGAAATCGGTGCGCGGATATCTGGATCAGTATCTGATCACGGAAGCGGCTAAGGAGCTTTCTGCATTTGTGGATGAACTTTCCAATTGGTATGTGCGCCGCTGCCGCGAACGCTATTGGGGTTCTGAAATGACGCAGGATAAGATTGATGCTTATATGACGCTTTATACCGTTCTTGAAACATTCTGCCGACTGATGGCGCCCTTTACGCCTTTTATTGCAGAAAGCATCTATCAGAATCTGGTGCGCAGCGTAGATGCGGGCGCTCCCGAAAGCGTGCACTTGTGCAATTATCCTCAGGTGGAAGAGGCACGCATCGATGCGGAATTGGAAAAGAATATGAATGCAGTGCTGCGTATGGTAGCCTTGGGGCGCGCTTGCCGTAATGCGGCTAACATTAAGAACCGTCAGCCGATTGCAGCCATGTACGTGGGCGGAATTGAAGAAATTCCCGAAATGTATGCGCAGGTTGTCAAGGGAGAACTGAATGTCAAGGAAGTGCACTTTGGTGCGGCAGCTGATGAATATATCAATTATATTGTCAAGCCGCAGCTGCGTACACTGGGCCCGAAATACGGCAAAAACCTGGGGGCAATCCGCAAATATCTGGCAGAAGCCAATGGCAGTGAAGTGGTGAACGTGATCAGAAGCGGAAAACCTTACAGCTTTGAAGTCAATGGCCAGATGATTGAGCTGAACGAAGGGGATCTGTTGATTGAGCCTATCCAGAAAGAGGGATATGCAGTAGAAGTGGAAGGCGATCTCGCCGTCATCATTGATACGAATATCACTCCGGAACTGGAAGAGGAAGGCAACGTCCGCGAGATTGTCAGCAAAGTACAGGCAATGCGTAAAGAAGCCGGTTTTGAAGTGGTGGATCATATCTGCATCTATGTGGCGGAAGGCAGCGAAGTGGAGCAGATTGTTTCGGGCAATCAGGAACAGATTGCGGCAGATACGCTGGCTGACCGCATTGTGGTGGGAAGCCTGGCCGGTTATGTCAAACAGTGGGATATCAACGGCCGGAAAGCATCTTTCGGTGTAGAAAAAATCTGAATCGGCAAGCAAAGTAAATAAGGTTGGCGCTGTATATGGCCTTTTGGGGGTGTATACAGCGCTTTTACTGTTTTTGTTTGTGCATAAAAAATGAATATATGCAAAATGAAACAGACTAAAACCCCCTGTAAATAAAGAAAATGCGAAAAAAGTTTCAAATAATGTGAATATTTTTTCAAAAAAGTATTGACAAATTCGATGAATAAAAATACAATGTATGCATCGAGAAAAACATGAATTATTTAGAAAGATAAGGAAAGATGAAATGGGCTTTTTTGAAATTCTGGCACAATACTATCAATACTTTTTGAGAGGAACGCGTACAACGATTATCGTAGCGTTGTTTACGGTTTTATGCGGTGCGGTATTGGGCTGCCTGATTGCGTTGATGCGTTTATCCAACTTCAAACCATTCCAATGGTTCAGCAAATTATATATCACCGTGATTCGCGGTACACCGATGCTGGTGCAATTATACATTGTCTACTATCAGATGGATTTTATTCCGTATCCGTCGGGCACACTCTTCGGGGTGGATATGCAGCGGGCGATTCCCTGCATGATTGCACTTTCCATTAACTCTGCAGCCTATATTGCAGAAATTATCCGAGCGGGCATTCAGGCGGTGGATATCGGGCAAACAGAAGCTGCGCGCTCCTGTGGCATGACCTCCGGGCAGGCAATGCGCTACATTATTCTGCCGCAGGCAGTAAAAAATATTCTGCCGGCAATAGGCAACGAATTTGTAACCATGGTGAAAGAAACTTCCATCGTGCAGTACCTGGGCATTGCAGATTTGATGTATAACAACGGCATCGTGGTAACGGCCACTTATAACCCGCTTCCCTGTTACTATATTTCGGCTTTGATCTATCTGGCCTTAAACATTCTTCTGGGCAAGGGGCTGAATATCTTCGAGAGGAGAATGAAAAAAAGTGAAAAATGAAGTCATGTTTGAGGTGAAAAACCTCTGTAAGGATTTTGGAGACTTAAAAGTCTTGAAAGGAATCAACGAAACTTTCTATAAGGGGGATGTTGTGGCAATTATCGGGCCTTCCGGCAGCGGTAAGTCCACATTTATCCGATGCCTGAATCTGTTGGAACAGCCCACTTCCGGGCAAATCATTTTTGAGGGAACGGATATTACGGCAAAAGGATTCAACATCAATCCGCATCGGCAGAAAGTCGGAATGGTATTTCAGCAGTTCAACCTTTTTAATAACCTGAATATATTGCGGAATATCACGATTTCCATGGATAAAGTAAAACATATTCCACAGGAAGAAGCCGAAGAGAAAGCCATGGCGCTGTTGGCGCGTGTTGGCCTGGCAGATAAGGCACAAGCTTATCCTTCCCAACTTTCAGGCGGGCAGAAGCAAAGAATTGCCATTGTGAGAGCTTTGGCGATGGAACCGGATGTCCTGCTTTTCGATGAGCCTACTTCAGCGCTTGACCCAGAAATGGTAGGAGAAGTGCTGCAGGTAATTTCCGACCTGGCTAAAGAAGGAATTACCATGGTGGTTGTCACTCATGAGATGGGTTTTGCTCAGAAAGTGGCCACGCGTGTGATGTTCATGGATGAAGGAGTCATTGCCGAAGAAGGAACTCCCGCGGATATTTTCGAACATCCGCAGAATCCGCGCACGCAGGAGTTTTTATCAAAAGTCATCAATGTCATTTAATTCACTGCCTATGGTGGTGATCAAGAGATATATCATATTTAAAATATTTTGGAGGATTCTATTATGCTGCATACAACTAACCCTGAAATTCTCTTCCTCAAGCAGGAAGATGTCGTCAAAGCCGGATTGCTGGATATGAAACAGATTATGGAGGTTACGGAGAAGACTTATGCCATGTTGGGCAAAGGTTTCATTAAAAACCCCCCCAAGACGAATACCAGTATTCCTGATAAGGCTAACTGGCAGTCCTTCTTCAACTCCATGCCTTGCTATATCGGCGGCGATGTAAATATTGCCGGCATTAAATGGGCGGCAGAAGCCAAGAAGAATGCGACGATTCCCGGCATCCCCTATGGTATTGATATCTCCATTCTGAGCGATCCGGAGACGGTGCTTCCTTTCTGCATTTTGGATGGCACCTTGATTACGGCGATGCGTACTTCTGCAGTCGGCGGTGTGATGGCGAAATATACCGCACCCTCTAATGCCGAGACGGCAACTCTGGTAGGCGCAGGTGTAATCGGCCGTACAATGGTATCTGCAATTCATGAAGCGCTGCCCCAGATCAAGACGATGTATCTGAGCGATTTGGATATTCAAAAAGCGGAAGAGATTGCAGAAGAATATGGCGACAGCCTTGGTGTGAAAATTATCCCCACCACGGATTCCAAAGCAGCTGCGCTGAAATCCCAGCTGATTGTCGGAGAAACCACCTCCCGCACGCCCATTATTGATAAATCCTGGTTGACGCCCGGATGCGGCTTGGTTACCATGCATTCCGGTGAAGTGTGCGAAGAGGTAGTGCTCAGTGCAGATCATGTTGCAGCCGACTATTGGACTCAGCTGAGAACACATGTAAATCCGCTCTCCAAATTGAGCCAGGAAGGGAAGCTCGACGAAAAGGAAATTATCGATCTTTGCCAGCTGGTACTGGGCGAAAAGAAATTACGTACGTCGGATGATCAGTTTGTGATGTCTGCATCCATGGGCTTGGGCGCATTGGATATCATGATCGGCTACCAGATGTACCTCAATGCAATGGAAATGGGTATTGGCACAAAACTGGTACTTTGGGATAAACCCCTTTGGGAATAAGACGATTTTATGTAAAACAAATTAATCGGAAACGAGGAAATTAATATGAAAAAAGTTTTAGCACTGGTTATGGCACTGGTATTGCTGGTAGGATGTGCAGCCTGCGGCAAAAAGGAAGAGAAATCCAAGTTGGAACAGATCAAGGATGCAGGTAAGCTGGTTGTCGGTACGTCGGCTGACTATCCTCCCTTTGAATTCCATACGGAGATTGATGGCGTAGATACCATCGTTGGCATTGATATTGATATTTGTCAGTATATTGCAGATGATCTGGGAGTAGAGTTGGAAATCGTAGATATGAACTTTGACAATCTGGTTATGAGCCTGAAGCAGGGAGAGTTTGATATTGTGGCAGCCTGCCTGAATGCTGATGAAAAGAGAATGCAGAGCATTGACTTTACGGATGTTGTCTACTATACGGATAATGTTATGATCGCCAAAAAGGAGATTGCCGGCAATTTTGTGGAACCGGAAGATCTGGAAGGTCATAAAGTCGGTGCGCAGAGCGGCTCCAAGCCCTATGAGAGAGCTGTAGAATATGCAGGAGAAGCAAATGTAGTCGGATTGACTAAAATACAGGATTTGATTTTGGAAGTACAGAATGACAAAATCGAAGGCGCTGTGATGGATGAATTGGCTGCCAACGCATATGCAAGCGTAAATCCGGATTTGGCAGTCTGCCCCTTCCGGTTTGAACGGACAGAATACAGTGGAATCCGTATTGGTGTGCAGAAGGGCAATGAGGAATTTACAGAATATCTGAATACGGTAATCGCCAAGCTGATTGAGGAAGATCTGATTTCCGGATATACGCTGGAAGCTCAGAAATTGGCCGGTATAGAATAAGGAGTAATCGCATGCCGCAGTTGAGTAAACGAGTGGATACCTTTACAGATTCCGTGATTCGCCGTATGACGCGCATCAGCGATGCAAAGCCGGGAAGCATCAACCTGTCTCAGGGCTTCCCGGACTTTGATCCGCCGCAGGCACTGTTGGATGCACTGGCGGCAATGGCGTCGGGTGGGGAACAGCATCAGTATTCCATCACTTTTGGTTCGGAGAATCTGCGCAAGTGTATCGCTGAAAAATATTCGCCGATTTTTGGTTACGAAATTGATCCTGAAACAGAAATTGTTGTGACCTGTGGCTCTACCGAGGCTATGATGGCCGCAATGATGACGGTTTGCAATCCGGGTGATAAGGTGATTGTATTCAGCCCCTTTTATGAAAACTATGGAGCTGATGCGATTCTGAGCGGTGCGGATCCCATCTATGTGCCGTTGGAACCGCCTGCATTCGGCTTTGATCCGGCAGCGTTGGAAGCTGCATTTGCACAAGGGGCAAAAGCCATTATTGTCTGCAACCCCTCTAACCCCTGCGGGAAAGTGTTTAGCCGAGAGGAATTGGAATATATCCTCAAGTTGGCACAGCAGTATGATGCCTTTGTAATTACAGATGAGGTGTATGAACATATCGTATTTCCGCCTTATCAGCATGTCGCAGCAGCTTCGCTGCCGGGTGGCAGAGAGCGGGTAATTACTTGCAATTCGCTTTCCAAAACATTCTCTATTACAGGCTGGCGCTTGGGTTTTCTGATAGCGCGCGCAGATGTGGCTGAAAATGTGAAAAAGGTGCATGATTTTCTGACGGTGGGAGCACCGGCGCCTTTGCAGGAAGCGGCATGTGCCGGCTTTGCTTTGGGGAAATCCTATTATGAGGATATGGCGGCTATGTATGGAAAAAAGAGAGAACTCTTTATGAAGGGACTGGATGAAATCGGCCTCAAACATACAGTGCCGCAGGGTTCCTATTTTATTCTGGTGGATATATCTGATTTTCTGAAACAGGAAAAATTTCAGGGTTGGACAGATTTGCAGTTCTGCGAGTGGATGATAGAAGAAATAGGTGTGGCGGCGGTGCCCGGCTCCAGCTTCTTCCGTGAACCGATCAACCATTTGATCCGTTTGCATTTTGCCCGCAGCGAGGACTCTTTGCAGGAAGCCCTGAATCGTTTGGCTAAGTTGGCAGTTTATCTGAAGGCTTAAAAACAGAGAAGAATGGCAAAGAGTGTATCTGTAAAGATACACTCTTTTTTATGTTCAGTCGGATGGAGAGGTATTTTGCGACTGCAATTGTTCATTTTTGAGATCATCCAATGTTTTTATGGTGTAGCCATCGGCACGCCAGCGGTCGATTACTTCCCCCAGTATCGCGGCATTGGTTGCAGAGGTGGAGTGCAGCAAGGCAATTTCGCCCGGATGTGTGCGGGAAAGGATCGTTTGTATTGCTTCTTCGTGGGAGGGCTGCGCGTCATTTAACCAATCTTTATAGGCAAAGCTCCAGAAAACAGGGATATAATCGTATTCCTGACATAATTTGAGGAAACTTTCGCTATACTTGCCTTCGGGCGGGCGCACGTAGTTAGGCATTTTCTGGCCGATTAATTGTTCATACTTCTCAGCCAATCCCTGGATTTCATCCAAAAAAACTTGCGGAGAGGTGACGTTGGATAAATCTTTATGGGTATTGCTGTGATTGCAGACCAAATGCCCTTCATCGACCATACGGCGAATCAAAGCCGGGCTGGAATCCAGAAAATGGCCGGTGACGAAAAAAGCAGCTTTGACATTTTTTGCTTTTAATACGTCTAGAATGCCGGCAGCATAACCGTTGTCATAACCGCAATCAAAGGTGAGATAAATGGTTTTATCCTGTGCGTTTCCCAGACAAAGATGCGGATAATTCTGCAAAAAACCGGCATCATCAGCGACGATGGGTTGGCCGCCGTCCTGCCTGGGTTTGTAATACCAGTTATGAGCGTAAACTGCCGTAACAGAAACGGCTTGATTGGAAGAAGAGACAGTCAGCATGATCAATCCAAATGCCAGCCCTGCCAGACAGAGCAGACAGAGCGCGGTTACCGTATTACTTTTCATGAAACCTCCCAGAAAATCGATGCAGGATGGATTATAATATAGAAAAGATGCTTCTGAATTAATTTATGCAAAGCATAAAGAGGAATATGCTGCAGCGGCTTGGAAAAAAAGAAAAAGAGTGATATACTGAATGCATGAGAAAATTGAAGAGACAGGTGCCGGCTCAGAGGGCACCACAATATAGAAACAGAAGAAACAGAAGAAAGAAAAAAATTGTCGGGCGCTGGATGAACCTGGCCATTATACTGTGCTTGGGTGTGATGGTTTTTTGCGGCTATCAGATTATCAGCACGTATGCAGAGCGGGCTGTAGGCAAAAAAATCAATGCGAAAATGGAACAGTATGTACAATATACGCCACCTCCTTCTCAGGAAGAAGTGCAGGAAACCCGGAAACCTGAATTAGAGGTGGATTTTGCTGCATTGCAACAGGAAAATCCGGATATTTGCGGCTGGATTTTTTTGGAAGGCTCGGAAATTAATTATCCGGTCGTACAGGGAAAGGACAACAACTATTATCTGAACTATACTGCGTCCGGAGAGAAGAACAGCTGTGGTGCCATTTTTATGGATTACGCCAATGATCGCGCATTAACAGACCCCAAGACGATTTTTTATGGGCACCGCATGAATAACGGCTCTATGTTTGCCGGACTGTTGGAATATAGAGATCAACAGTATTATGAAGAACATCCGTACTTGCTTTTGGCTGTGCCGGACCAGGTTTATGTGCTGCAAATTTTTGCGGCGCGGGAGATTGAGGCCGATTTGGATAATTATCGTATTTCTTTTACGGACAGAGATGATTTTATGGCGGATATCCAAATGCTTGCGCAAGGATCGCTCATACAGACGGACGTACAAGTGAGTAAGGATGAACAAGTGGTTATGCTTTCCACTTGTGTTCGCGGAAACCATGCAAAACGGCTTGCGGTGTTAGCGAAACTGGTTCCTTACGAAAATTATCATTTTGATTGAAATTCCATATGTGATAGCTTGGAAACGAATCGTATGATTTTATTTTCAAATTTATTCAAAAATATGCGGAAAAGTATTGAAATCCACTGAATTTTGAGATACAATAGATGGGCAGTGCTGGTGTAGCTCAGTCGGTAGAGCACTTCATTGGTAATGAAGAGGTTCATGAGTTCGATTCTCATCACCAGCTCCATAAAAAACCGCATTCCGATGCGGTTTTTTATTTTTTGTGTGAACTTTCGCGTGAACTACCTTGCAGAATCGAGTTGAAATACTCATCGATTCTGTTGTCTACTTTTTCTCGCTCTTCGCTAAAAGTATGTTGATATACTCGTTTCATTACTTGGTCAGTTCTCCAGCCTCCGCGCTCTAAAGCATATTTATCGAGTATGTTTAATAAAGACATAACCGACGCATTCATATGCCGTAGATCGTGGAAGGTCATGTGCTGTAATCCGTTTTTTTCAATTAGTCGAGTAAAACGCTGATAAATTGCACTGCCGGAAAGATTGATAAGATATTCACTTGTACGTTCAGTAGAATGTATCAAGTTTAAAATATACTTCGGAATCCTTAAACGGCGGGTGCGTGTGTCTACTTTAGTTGATTTCTTTTCAAAAGGCTTCCCGTCAATATCGATAATAGAATTTTGTATCGTGATATATGCGGAGCCATCGCCATATTCTGTGATACTCGACCATTTTATTCCTCGTATTTCCGACATCTTACAAAAAAATATTGTTGATATATAGGTGGGAGATAATCTGCGAGGCAACGAAGAAATAGAGAATATCCCTAATATAACCAGTGATTTTGAAAAAAATAAAAACTGCTGCGCATAACTTTTTACAATAACCTCTTACGTAAAACCAAAATTTGTGCTATACTATAATTGTATTGAAAATTATATGGAGGTGAAAGTATATATGTTTGAAACGGGTTCCTATATTATGTATGGCAAGACTGGTGTATGCAAAGTTAAAGCAGTGGGGGAACCTCAGCTTTCAGGCATAGATACAGGAAAATTGTATTATACGCTGGAGCCGGTTTATGGCAGCGAAACAATTTTCATTCCGGTAGATGCAAAGGTGCCGATGCGCCCGATTTTGGAAAAGGAAGAAGCGCAGAAATTGCTGGAGCAGATTCCGCAGCTGCTGAAGCAGTATGGTGCACAACCTCCCGAACTGGAACAGCGTGAGCTGCCAAATTATTATAAATCCCTGTTGGAGACAGGGAATATTTTGGATGTATTGCAGCTGTTGGCCTATATATATGCCAAGAAGAACAGTGCAGAACGAAGCGGTAAAAAACTCTGCCAAACCGATAAACTTTACGAAGGAAAAGCGGAAGAACTGATTTTCGGAGAACTGGCCACGGCACTGGGTGTAAGTAAAGAAGAAATTGCAGCCGGCATGAAGGCGGAAAATTAGCGGAAGCAAGAGAGCAATCAAATAGAAGAAAAAGTGAATGAAAATGCCTGCCCATTAAATCGGGGCAGGCATTATTTTAAGCAGAGGGATATTCGGTACAAAGCAGGCGAAGCGGCGGCTCATCTTCCTCGATTTGCGGGAAGCGCCCCATCGGTTCCAGGAAACGATTATCGGTATTATCGTCGTTGCATTGGCTGACTTCGCCGATCAATACGGCACCACTGCCTTCTTTTGCCCAGAAAGCATGATACATACCATGGGTGAGTGTAACGCTTTGCCCGGGCTGTAATTCCAGAACAGTGCCTGCAGGAACGGTAAGCGCGACTCCATCAGAAACAACATGCACAGGATTCAGCAGATCCAGCTCCTCTTCGGGGGTGGAATTATAGAGCTGCATCATCAGCGTACCGCCGCCACGGTTGATGATATCTTCCATCTTTTTCCAATGGAAATGCATAGGGCAAACTTGCCCTTCTTGGCTGATCAGCAATTTTTCAGCATAAGGTTTTGTATAGGCAGGGTTGTTCTGATTACCATTTCGAATCGTAATTAAGACTAAACCAACTTCGGAAAAACGCCCCAATCCATAATCGGTAATATCCCAACCTAACATATTATCCCGGATTTCGTTGCATTCAGGGCCTTTTTTAGCCCATTCCTCCGGTTTCCAGTAAGCGAAAGGCGGAAGTGCAAAATGAAAGGAATCAATAAAGCGCATTGCCTCTCTTAAAATCGCATTAATCTCACTGCGTTTCATAAAACAAAGTATTCCCCTTTTAAAATAATCATGGTGAAAGGCCCTTTTTCATTGTACTATTTTTATAGGGGCAATACAATTCCTTTTTGAAGTGAAAACCGGGAATACAATAAGGCACCGGCCCGAATTGCTAGAGCCGGTGCTGTACCGTGATATAGTTTGTTTGGCAGCACTGCCTGCGGGCAGTGCATTATGTTATCGTAAACAAGCGCTTTGTTTAGCAACCGCAGCCACAGGAAGAGTTTTCCTGAGAACCGTTGTTGCAGCAGCAGAGCAGCAGGATGATCGGCCACAGGCAATTATCAAAGCCAGAGTTATTACCATTGCCACAACCACCACAGCACAGAAGCAGGATAATGATCCACCAACAATTGCTGCCGCCAAATCCACCGTTACACATATTCGTTCCTCCTGATTGATGATTTTTTGCCCTCGCTTGGGGCTTTAGTGTATAATACGCATAAGCAGGATTTTGGTGCCGCTTTTTTTGATGAAAAATTTGCGGAAACAAAAAAGTCGTATAAATGGCTTGACAGAAATGACTGCTTTGATTTATGATGTAATGCAAGGATAATTTTATATGAGCAGCCGGAGAAAAACGGGTATATTGGCGGTAAAGAGAGGCAGTGGCTGGTGTAAACTGCAGGAAGATATACTTTGGAAGGCGACTCCGCAAACGGGCTGCAGCAAAGAAGCGGGCTTTTTGCCAATGAGGGTGGAACCACGGAAGGTAGCCTTTCGTCCCTTAAGGGATGAAAGGCTTTTTTTATTGAATTAAATTAGAATGAGAACATTATATCAGGAGGTAGGTATTGATGGATCCCAAAGCAAAGACTATGGATAAAATCGTCGCGCTGTGTATAGGCAGAGGGTTTATTTTCCCCGGCTCGGAGATCTATGGCGGTCTCGCCAATACATGGGACTATGGCCCCCTTGGCGTGGAATTCAAGAACAATGTGAAAAAGGCATGGTGGCGTAAGTTTGTTACGGAAAGCCGTTATAATGTCGGTTTGGATTGCGCCATTCTCATGAATCCGGAGACTTGGGTTGCTTCCGGCCATGTGGGAGGATTTAATGACCCGTTGATGGACTGCAAATCTTGCCATGAGCGTTTCCGTGCGGATAAGCTGATTGAGGAATATGCATTTGAAAGAGGAGAGGAGATTGACGTTGCCGTAATGTCCAACGAAGAAATGGAAGCTTTCATTGCGGAGCATATCCCTTGCCCTTCCTGCGGCGCAAAGGCTAATTTTACATCTATTCGCAAGTTTAACCTGATGTTTAAGACTTTTCAGGGCGTCAATGAGGATACAGCTTCTCAGATCTATTTGCGCCCCGAAACGGCACAGGGTATTTTTGTGAACTTCAAAAACGTATTGCGTACGACCAGAAGAAAGATGCCTATGGGTATTGCTCAGATTGGCAAATCGTTCCGTAATGAGATTACCCCCGGCAATTTTACCTTCCGTACTCGGGAATTTGAGCAGATGGAGCTGGAATTTTTCTGCAATCCGGCAGAGGAAATGCAGTGGTTCCATTATTGGAAGGATTATTGTGCTAAATTCCTGCAGGATCTGGGTATTTCCAAGGAAACTATGCGCCTGCGTGATCATGAGCCGGAAGAGCTCTCCCACTATTCCAACGCGACAACGGATATTGAATATCTCTTCCCCTTTGGTTGGGGCGAACTTTGGGGTGTTGCTGATCGTACGGATTTCGATTTGAAAGCGCATATGGAACATTCCGGTGAAAACTTCATTTATCAGGATCCGATTACCAATGAAAAATATGTGCCTTTTTGCATTGAACCGTCTCTGGGAGCAGACCGTGTGGCACTGGCGTTCCTTTGCGAAGCTTATGATGAAGAACAACTGGAAAATGGTGATACGCGTGTCGTGATGCATTTGCATCCGGCGCTGGCGCCTTATAAGGCAGCAATCCTGCCGCTTTCCAAAAAACTTTCTGATAAAGCGGATGAGATTTATTCCATGCTGCTCAAGCATCACAACGTAGATTATGACGTTGCCGGCAGCATCGGTAAGCGTTATCGCCGTCAGGATGAAATAGGCACTCCCTACTGCATTACGGTGGATTTTGATACCGAAACAGATGGCTGTGTCACCGTACGTGATCGTGATACCATGGAACAGGTGCGTATGCCTATTGAAAAGTTGGCAGCATTCCTGGAAGAAAAAGAAAATTTCTAAGGCTATGAAAAAGCGGCGGCAGGTTTTGCGGCCGCTTTTTCTCTGCAAAAGCAGGCAAGAAGAATAGGGGACGGAAAAATGGCAAATGAGACTGTATTTAATCAGCGGGCAGATTATTATGATCGTGCACGGCCGGGATATGCGCCGGAAGCTGTGCAGACGATTATGGGCTGGGTGAAGGCAGAAGCAAAAGCAGTGGATATTGGCGCTGGGACAGGTATTTTTACCAGAGAACTGTTACGGCATGGTATTGAAACCTATGCTGTCGAGCCCAATGCGCAAATGCGGGCAAAGTTGGAAAAAAACCTGGGGACAGAATACAAGCTGCATATCGTGGCTGCTTCTGCCGAAGAGACGGGGCTGCCTGCGGATTCTTTTGATTTGATAACGGCGGCTTCTTCTTTTCACTGGCTGGATACAGCGGCATTTTTAGCGGAATGCCAGCGGATTTTAAAACGGGAGGGAATTGTTTGCCTGTTAATTAATGCACGCGACTATCAGGATCCGTTTACGCAAAAACAACATATGCTCTGCCAGAAGTATTGCCCGGGATTTTCTTCCTTAAAACATGGTCTGGAAAAAACGGAAACGGCTGCAGAGAAATTTTTTGGGCAGGCATTGCAAAGGCAGGAGTTTGCTTTTCCTCTTTGTTATGAAAAAGAACAGTTTATTGAGAGGAGCCTTTCTTCTTCCTATGCACCGAATCCACAGGATCCCCGCTATGGATATTATCGAAGCGAGCTGCGCAAGTTGTTGGATGAATGGACTCCGGAAAAATATATCACGGTAAAAAACACCACAGTTCTTTTTTGGGGTAAGCTGGATAAATAAATGCGGAAAATCAACAAGACCGTGCGGAAAAGTGATAGGCACGGTCTTGTTTTATTGGAATGAAGGATTTCAGGAAAGAATGCGCCGCGCAGCTGTTTCGGGCAACAGAGCCCGAATATGCATGCAGGTATCCTGATAGTCGATATCGATTTGCTCGGCATATTTTTGCAGTTGTGCCAGTTTGGCGCCTTCCTGATAGCCCAATTTCAGCGAAACTTCTATCAGCTTGGGTCGCAGCGCAACGTCGATTGCTTCCAAAAGCTGGTCAAGCCCCTGCTGTGTCTTGGCGGAAACATAGTAAGAATTGGGGGCAATCTGTTGTGGAAGCTCGGCTAACAAGTCGGCTTTATTATAGACGTGTATCAGAGGCTTATCCTGTGCGCCAAGGCTGGATAGAACTTCATGTACCACCTGTATCTGATGGAAATTTTCGGGATTAGAGGCATCCGAAATCTCGAGCAGCAAATCGGCACGCGTTGCTTCTTCCAAGGTGGAACGGAAAGCGCTTACCAGATCATGCGGCAGTTTGCTGACAAAACCGACGGTATCTGTCAACAGTACTTCTTTTCCGGAAGGCAAAGAGATTTTTCGGGTGACGGGATCCAGCGTGGCAAACAGCTTGTTTTCCGCATATTGTTCGGTGTTGGCCAAGGCATTCAACAAACTGGTTTTTCCGGCGTTAGTATATCCGACCAAAGCCACTTCTTTTACTTGATTTTTTTCGCGCTGTTCCCGGCGCAGATTCCGCTGTTCTCCTAATTTGTCAATTTCTTTTTCCAACTCGAAAATACGGCGGCGAATGCGGCGGCGATCTGCTTCCAACTTGGTTTCACCTGGGCCGCGTGTCCCGATTCCGGCACCCTGGCGGGAAAGGGAGAGCCCCTCCCCCAACAGGCGCGGTAAGTTGTATTTCAGCTGTGCCAATTCCACTTGCAGTTTGCCTTCCCGTGTTTTGGCATGGCGGGCGAAAATATCCAGTATCAGCACAGTTCGGTCAATGACCTTGACGCCCAGCGCTTCTTCCAGATTGCGTGCTTCAATGGCACTTAATTCGTCATTGACAATGATCAGATCGGCATCGGAAGCGGAAATTGCGAGAGAAAGTTCTTTCAGCTTGCCTTTTCCTATATAGGAAGAGGATTCCCGGTTTACTTTGGATTGCACCATCTGCCCCAATACCTCTGCACCGGCCGTATCGGCCAGCATGGCCAATTCCTGCATTTCGCTTTCCTGTACACCGACGCCGACCAAAATGGCACGTTCCTTTTGCATTCCGGTATCCTGCAGACGAATCAATTCTGCGACACGGGCGGTAGCGCGCTCGATTTCAGCCATAAAATAGGCGTTTGGAATGCGATGAATAGAATAAGGACCGTATAAAACGGGCTGGGTCAGTGTTTCACCAAGGAAACCTGCCTGCAGGCTTTTGGCTTCTCCGTCGCGCACAGCCAAAGCTGCCATGGAATCCAGCCGGGAAGAAAGCAGTGTGCCGATATCTACCGAAGAAAGCTGGGAAGATCCACCCGGATGCGTATGGATGCAGCGCACGCCGGAAAGTCCCTGAAGGCCTCTGCGTTTGCGCACATAGGGCAGGCTGACATGATCGCTGTCACCGATAGAAACATCCAGTACCCGCCCGGCACGGGAGAGATAGATAGAAATTTCCTTGCCTAACAGGGAAGTATATTTTGCCAGAAAATCGATGAGCGTAGGGCTGATAAATTCATTGGCACCGCACTGATGTGAGTAAATCAGCTCCATCTCATCCAGAATATATTGTTTGATTCCGTTGGTATTGCCGTTGATCAAGAAAATACTCCTTTTAAAAAGAATAAATTACTATATACTATACCCTAATTCCGGCAATTCGTCATCTTTTTTCAAAGAAAGCATGCAACCTTTCTTGATTTTATGAAGATAACAGTGTATAATCAGGAAGCAGTAAGAGAATGTGTACTCGTAGCTCAGCTGGATAGAGCGCAGGACTCCGACTCCTGAGGCCAGAGGTTCGAATCCTCCCGGGTACACCAGCGGCAAGTTGCCGCAACCAATATCGCAATTCACTTTGGTGGGTTGCGATATTTTTGTTGCCCGAAAGGAAATATCCATTTCGACAGCTTCTGCCATGTCGGATCAAGCTCCGCTTGCAATACCCCATCGAACGGATGGGTTTGTTTGCCTTGTGCTTCTTCTTTCCGCAGAAAGCGCGCTCGGCTCACCAGCTCGGTTGTAAACGCCCTCGCGGAAATTCGCTGTCACTGCCGATTTTTTTCAGATAGCCGTTCAAAATAGCTATATTTTCAATAATGAGCATAGCACGATGGACTTTATAGCAATTAGCCCACCTGAAAAATCAGATGGGTTTTTTAGGCTCGCTCATCGCCGGCTTCTGGATATAAGTTGGTTGATCTGCCTATGTTTCTGTGCAGGTATGGCGAATTTTATTCCTCTGTTGTTGGTTGGCAACGATCTGCTGTGTTTGTGTTTTATTCTTGGGCAGTTATCTTTTGGCAAAGGCATGAAAATGAAACATCGAAATGCAAAAGAATCCTGTGGTTTCGGGATGTAACAGCATAAAACCGCATAGAACTGATCTGTGATTGATATCTGGAACGTTTGGGCGGAAGTGCTCGAGCGATTCTTATGAAAATGGTAGATTTCATCATGCTTTCCTGCAATACTTTGTTTAAAAAAGAGTGAGAGAAAGAAAAAATGAAATATAGGAAACTGTCTGAGGATGATGCAGAACAATTTTGGAATTTGATGAATCAATTAGATTATGAAACGAAGTACATGTTGTACGAGCCGGGCGAAAGGACAAAGAATCTTCCTGAAATAGAGGCTATAATACGAGGTTCCGTGGAAGGAGAAGATTTTCTTCTTGTTGCCGAAATAGATAATAGACTTGTAGGATACCTCTCGGCCCAAAAAGGCCGGTTGAATCGAATTGCTCATTTGGCCTATATTGTTGTTGGCATTTTAAAGGATTATCGTGGAAAAGGAATCGGAACAGAGTTTTTTTCTGGGCTGAGGAACAGAAGGTTATGCGCTTAGAATTAACTGTAATTTGTGAAAATGAAGTTGCAAAACACTTGTATACCAATAATGGGTTTCAAATAGAGGGCATTAAACGAAAATTGGTTTATATCGACGGAACATATTTGGATGAATACTATATGGCAAGGATAAGATGAATTCTGGTTTATTGGGGGTTGAGTAAACACACAAATTTTTCATAGAAAGATAAGGCATAGCATAGTCCTCCGTATGGTTGAGGCCATACGGAGGACTAATTTTTGATGGACATCCCGCGGTGAGGCGGGCTTTTTTTATGCGAAAATCTGGTAAAATCCAAAAAAGGTGAGCACAGAGCCGATGGTGAGGCAGACGCAGAAAGAAGTTTTTTGGATATATGTAAGCGATATGCCAATAGGAACCTAAGGAAAATAACTTCTCGTTTGCATCTGCCTTGTTCTGGAAAGAGCGTCAGATGTCACAGGAAAAAGAATATGCGCCATAGCAGAATTTGGCAGTTTGCGAGCTGTGATGAAATTGAAAATCGGCATTTCCGGGTTCCAATGCATTGTGTAATGCGGAAAAACGTGTACTGGATGGAATATACGCATCCGGAATGGATTCGAGGCACAACACAAAGCTGTCATCCTGAAAGTTGCCGCCCCATGCTGAACAGCGGTCCTGCTGAGAAAGACCAAAAAACTTAAAGCCGCCGCCCAGATCATAAGTAGGATCTGCATAGTAGTATTCTTCATTCAGTTGAAAAAGCACCCATTGATGATAGGAATCAGGAGCATTTCCGTTGACCGAAACGCAGTCTATGCCGACTTGTGTATAGAGGAAGGATAATGCTGCCGCATAAGAACTGCAGATTCCGCTGCCGTTCAGAATGGCAGTATAAGGAGACATTGGCAGACGGCTCTCCTCAGCAGTCAGGTTTTCTTTATTGCAAATGTCATAATCATACACGGCGTTTTGCGTCAGCTGATGATAAAGCAGCATGGCTTTTGCGGTATCACAATCCTTTTTATCTAAACATCCCATAAAGCTGCCAACTTTATCTGAAAAGGCGTTCAGCAATGCGGTAGTATCTGTCGCATCATGGGAATAGGTCCATTTAAGAATCCCGTTATTAAAACCTTTATGGTAGTCCACTGTCGTCAGTGCGTAAAATGGCGGACACATGCGCTCAAGGGCAAAGCCTAGCTTTTCCAAGTGTTGATAGACGTTATCTGAAATCTGGAGAGAAGCCTGTGTCTGATGAGCGAGAAAAGCGTCGATTACCCGATGGGCATTGTCGATGACCGATTCGCCTACTGCCTCTATCAGAAGGGGGGAAACACGGTGATAATTCAATACGAATATATAGGGATTTGTGGGAATGGTGTCGTCCACAGGCGTTGGCTGCGGACGGCTCGATAAGTTTCCACCGGTAACCGAAATCAGTGCACTTTCGTTGATATAGAGGGAAAGGGAACAGGTGGAAATGATTTGATCATTGGTTTGACATATAAAATTTACGGTTGGTGAGGTCGAAAAGGAATTCGCTTCGATGTAAAAACAGGCATACGCTTCCTGGGTACTTTGTGCGGAAGTGACAGAAATAAGCGCTCGGTCATATTCGCCGATCTTCCAATCTCCCTGTGTCTTACTCAAAAAAACAATGATTTGTTCGCTGTCTTCCGGTGATTCATACCAACCATCGGGAAGTTGTTTGACGTCATCATCGGAAATGGAAGATGAGTCCACGGAAGCAACGCAGCCAACCAGAGAAAGCAAATAAATGAGCAGTAAGGAAAAAACAGAAATCCGATAGTAGTTTTTCATCTGTATACCTCCCTTTTGATTTAATAGTATACTCTGCTGCCGGTGCTGTAAAGAGGCTGTATTGCCCGGGTTTATCCTGAGAAATGCCCTGAAAAGAAGTAAAGTAGTATCAATACAATGCGTCAATGTACTGTGCCGGGAAATTGGAGGAAATAAGGAATTGTACAGGGAAAAACTGTTCAATTTATAAAGTAGATATGATATAATTTTGTAGTATTTCAAAAAAGGTGAGGTGCCGGGGATGGGTGCAACGGAGATTATTTTAGAGGCGGTAGAATCGGCAAAACGAGAAGCAAAAAGCGCAGAAAGTTTATATGATATACGAGCGGAAACCATAGAGCGCCGTGCCTCGCAGACTATTGATTTATTTGGAGGAACAGCAACCAGTCAGGTGGTGGAAATTGCCTCCATGGCGAAAGAAGCATGCGATGATCTGTATGTTGCCTATCAAACACAAGTCAAAATACTGGATGAAATTTGCAGGCCGCTGTTGAATGAACAGCCGAGTGTTCGGGCAGTAAAAGAAGTCTTGGAAATGATTCGTTGGTTAAACAGTGAATCGAAGATAGAAAATAACTTTTCCGGCAGCCTGAATGGATCTTCTTTGGGGCAGATGTATAGTTCGAAATATATGCCCAGTATAGAAAACAAGATGATCGAGCAACTTTGGGAAAGCAAATATAATAGCATGCCTGGAGCAGCTGAGGAAAATAGGGCCTACCAGCAGCGCAAAACAGAAGAGAGAAAAGCACAGCGGGAAGCAGAGATGAGAGAGCGCCAAAGAATCCGCGAAGAGGAAAGGCGGGAACGCGAAGAAGCGGTGCAAAGGGAAAAACTCCGGAAAAAACAGGCGAAAGAACACTTCTTGCAGAATAAAGAGGTCCTGATCAATAAGTGGAAAGAGACACGTAAATTACAGGGGTTGGTGTCCGGCAGCTATTATGCGAAAGCAGTAGTGAAAGAAGATGGAACGGTTGCCGCAAAAACTAATTTTTTTGCGACGGATCAAGGGGTTGGTGATGTTTCTGCATTTAGAAATATCAGATCAGTCGTTTGTACGAGCGATGGTATTGTAGGCTTGAGAAATAATGGGACCTGCATCAGTACGAGAGTTTCCAAGTATTGCAATGCACATTTATGGGAAGCGAATCAATGGCAGCATGTGCAAGAATTAGCAGCCGGAGATCATCACGTAGTTGGCCTGCGTTCAGATGGTACTTGCGTAGCTACCAGCATTAAATGGAATGTAGGCTATGGATATGATGGGCAAAGTGATGTTGCCGGATGGAGGGATGTTACGGCAATCGCCTGCGGCTATTATTTTACGATAGGTTTGAAGAAAGACGGCAGCATTTATTATGCAGGTAGAGGTGCGAGCGGGGCGGAAGGCTGGAAAAATATAGTTATGATAGGTGCCCAAGGTGATGCAGCCTTTGGAATCACCGCCACGGGAGAATTAAAGGTTGCTGGAAAAGTCAGGACGGATACAATAGATCATGCGGAAAATATCATCCAAATTACTGCGTTTGGAGGAATTGCCTATGCATTGCTGCTGGATGGCACTGTAGTCGGTGGCAGGGACAAAGGATATGAAGAACATGCACAGAAGATTGCTTCGGGTGTGGTGGCAATCAATAGCAGTGGTAATAGCGGATTAATCATGCTTAAAGGCGATGGAAGTATTACAACACACGGTAGAATGAGCGGATCAGATATGCCATCGGAAAAGCCGTTTACTTCAATAGAAAGCTATAGGGAAAGAATTGCGAGGGAAGAGGCACTGAAAAAAGCGCAGGAAGAAGAGAGAAGAAGATTGCAGGCACAGCAAGCGAGCTATCGAGAACAGAAGCGCTGCCAGTATTGTGGTGGAGAGTTTAAGAAAGTGCTTATTTTTTCCAAATGTTCAAAGTGCGGAAAATTGAAGGATTACTAAACAGAAATAAAAAAGATTGCCGAGCAGCAATCTTTTTTATTTCTGTTTAAATGGTTTTGCATAATCTTTGTTTCGTAAAGTGGGCTAATCTGTTTCGCCTGACAAAGGGAAGAAGCCTCTGTTGATGCCTGCAAGTAAAAAAACTCAGCAGAATTCATTAAATTCCAGATGCTCGCCATCCGGGCCGCGGAACATTACCATTTTAATGCCCTGATAAACCTGAGGCATTTCACGAATGGGAAATTCGGTGGGAATACCATGGGCCGCCAGGTGTGCGACTGCTGCTTCGATATCGGTAACGCGCAGGCAAAGATGATCAAAGTGACCATCCGAGAGCTCGGCGCCAGAGCGAGCAATTAACTCTATTTCGCAATTGCCGTTGCGCAGAAAGCACAAATGAGGGCCACCTTCCTGATTTGTTTCAAAGGCAAATTGAAAGCCCAGAATGTCGGTATAGAATTTTTTGGAGACCTCCATATCACTTACGTACAAACCGAAGTGAGCTAAACCGCAAATTGTTTCCATAATAAATAGTGTCCTTTCTGATTTCCAATAGTATCCTTATCATACCGAAAAGTACTGTTTTTTGCAAGAAATGGGGATTGTGAATAATTGATGAAAAGAGCGAAAGGCTGTTTTTTTTGCCGCATGTGCGTGGTATATTGAAATATGTATCGGTGAATGATATAATCATGTAATTAAAGAAGTGGGCGAGGTGAAAATCTGCCTGCTGATGGAGGAAAAGGTGAACCACAATAGAAAAGGAAATGGGACAAGCCGCAGGCTGTATGCCGGAAAAAATGATCGTAAAAAAGTGATCAAAGGGCTGGCGATTGCGCTGTGTGTGCTGTTGGTCTGCTGTGTAGGAGCACTGGTTTGGGTGCTTAATATTTGGAAAGGAATCGATAATGATCCACTTTCGGTATTGGTAAAAAACAATACTGCGCATACGACAACAGTAGTGAATCAGGAGGGAGAGGAACAACAGTATACCCGGCAGGAGCATCTGGTGAATATTCTGCTGTTGGGAATCGATTCCAATGCCGAACGAGAAACCTGGGCCTGGGGATATCGCAGCGACGTGATGATTCTGTGCACATTGAATTTTGACGATAATACGATGACGATGACATCCATCCCGCGGGATACTTATGTATCTATGAATAAATTGGATTATGAGACGGGCGCTATCAAATCGCGCACCAATAATAAAATCAACGCAGCCTATGCTTTTGGAGGAGGTCCTAAGCATTATGGTGAGCAAAATGCAGTGGATTGCGTCAAGGAATTTCTTTCCTGTGGGGGTAAATTGAACATCGATATCGATTATTATGCTTCCATTGATATGGACGGAATTCCTAAACTGGTGGATGCTGTCGGCGGAGTTCAGGTTGTGCTGGACCGTACGATTGAGGAGTTGGGCTCCAAAGGGCAGACGATTACCATTAATAGCTCCAATGTGGATATGTACGTCCGCAAGAGAAAAGAGGATGGCGGCGGAGATGAGGGCAGAAATAATCGGCAGCAAGAACTGTTGATTGCACTGGCCAAAAAGATCAAGAGCATGGGCGCGGTAAATGCCGCGGCGTCGTTATATAATGAAGCCATTACGTATGTCAAAACCAATGTCAGCTTGGAAGAGGCATTGGCCTTCGCATCTTTTTTGCAGGGATTCAGTATTGACAGCGGAATTACGCAGTATCGCGTAGAAGTGACTTCCAAAATAATGAATGGCACTTATTATGAAATTGCAGATGAGGAAGCATTATATAATTTTGCCCTCAATCATTTCTATAGTGCAAACTAAATAATCAAACAGAATCCGCAGTAAGGAGAAAAAATTTATGAAATTGACCAAAAGAATGGTTGCTCTGGCAGCCTGCCTGATGTTGTGCATGGCAGTTCTGGCTGGTTGCAGCGGAAAGACGGCGTTAGCTCAAAAGCAGCCGCAAGAAGGCGATACGGTTTACCAGTTATCTGGCAAATGTACAGCAGAAGTGAAAGATGGCAAGGTAACGATTTATCTGCACAGTAATTTGCTGGAAGGTACAGCCGTACAGTTTTGCCTCGATACTTATGATGGTACGCAGCTAGCTTCGGCGACTTATTCTGTAAGTGGAGAAACGATTAGTACCACATTTGAAATGGAGCCGGCATGGGAAGGAAAACTGGTCTATGCCAGTGTGGCGGCAGCTCCCAGCCTGGGTAAACAGCCCTCTGCGGTTACGGAAGCCTATGGGCGCTATTTCCAAAATATTGAGGGAGATTGCGTGATTTGGAATAAGTCGGAAAACATTTTTCTGGCACAAAGCGGCAAAATTCAACTGTAAAATGGAAACTCCAAAGCATGTGGCTTTGGAGTTTTTTATTACCATTTTTTTGAAAAAAGGAGAAAAAAAGAGTTGACATCATTTTTTTTATGTGTTAACATTGTTAACAATTCAAGGAAATATGGATTCAAAGGCGTTGAGGAAGACAGTCATTCTTTCAAAAAGTGCTGAAGAGAATTGCCGGGTGGTGCGAGGCATGAGCGCTGGAAAGTATGAGAATCACTTCGGAGCCAAAGCTCAGAAATGCAGTGCAAAGTAAGAGTTTGCGTCTGGCCGCGTTACAGGCTCGAGAGCTTACCGCGTCATTGTTCTACTGGTGGTAGAAAAGGGATGCGGCTGGGTGCTTTATTTGTGCGCCAATTTGGGTGGTACCGCGGAGTTGATTCGTCCCTTTTGTGAAAGGGGCGTTTTTTTATGCGCCGAAAGCAGAAAACTTATCAAAAAGGAGAAACAGTAATGAAAAAGCAAGAAGAAAATATAGCTGCAATTGCGGAACGAATTAGAGGGCTTAGAGATATCGTGGGCATCAGTGCGGCAGAAATGGCAAAAGCACTGGATATCTCTGAGCAAGAATATTTGGAATATGAAAAAGGGCAAACGGATTTTTCCTTTAGTTTTCTTTATACGGTGGCTAATGAATTGGGCATTAACATTACCGACCTGATTATTGGCGAAAGCGCAAAACTGGATATTTATTCCTATGTTCCGGCAGGAGAAGGAATCGTGCTGGAGCGCAAGCAGGAATATGAATATCGGCATTTGGCTTATCTGTTTAAGGATAAAAAAATCGAACCTTTTTATGTTACTGTGGAGCCCAGCGATATCTATGCTGCTACCAACAAAAAAACACATGCCGGCCATGAATTCAATTATATTCTGGAAGGCTGCATGACGTTATTTATCGGCGAGGAAAGCATATATCTGAGCGAAGGAGATGCCATTTATTTTAACTCTATCTACCCGCATGCAATGCAGGCGGAGAACGGGAAACCGTGCAAATTCCTGGCGGTTATTGCCAAGTAAATCTATTTTATTTGAAGGAAGAACAAACGACAATGAGGATCTTTGAAAAATATACCAGAGCTGACTACGAGGATTATTACGATTTTAAAAAGAATTTCAGGATCAATGCTCCTGAGACTTTTAACTTTGCTTATGATGTCATGGATGTCCTGGCAGAGGAAAAGCCAGATAAAACAGCGATGATTTGGCTGGGAATTTCCGGCGAAGAAAAGCGGTTTACCTTCCATGATTTCAAGGTGCTTTCCAATCGCGCAGCCAATTTCTTTTCGGCCCAGGGGATCGGAAAAGGCGATATGGTTATGCTGATTTTGAAACGCCGCTATGAGTTCTGGGTCAGTATGCTGGCGTTGCATAAATTGGGAGCCGTTGCAATTCCGGCGACACATCTGCTTACCAAAAAAGATATCGTTTACCGCAATAATTATGCAGATGTCAAAGCAATCGTATGCGTCAACGAAGGAGAAATTCCGCAACATGTAGAGGCGGCGGAAGCGGAGAGCAGCACGCTGCAGTGCAAAATATTAGTTGCGGGTAAGCGCGAAGGATGGCTGAGCTTTGACGAAGGAATTGAACAGGCAAGTGAAGTGTTTGAACGTCCGCAGGGAGAAGCCGGCACAACGCTCAAAGATCCGATGATTCTCTTTTTCACTTCCGGTACGACTGGCATGCCCAAGATGGTGCTGCATAATCATTCCTATCCGCTGGCACATATTCAGACGGCAATTTTCTGGCATAATGTACAGCCGGATGGTATTCACTTTACCGTATCGGATTCCGGTTGGGGCAAATGCTTGTGGGGCAAATTCTATGGTCAGTGGTTTGGCGAAACTATCGTTTTTGTCTATGAGTTTGATAAATTTGTTCCGCAGGAGATGCTGCAGATAATCCAGGATTATAAAATTACTACGTTTTGTGCGCCGCCTACGATTTACCGCTATTTTATCAAGGAAGATCTCAGCAAATATAATCTGTCTGCATTAAAATATGCTACTACGGCAGGCGAAGCGCTGAACCCGGAAGTATTCGATCAGTTTAAACGGGCAACCGGAATTGATATCAAGGAAGCTTTTGGTCAGACGGAAACAACTGCTATTCTAGCCAACTTCGTTTGCATGAAAGGGCAAAAAGGCGCATTGGGTCGCCCCAGTCCGCTTTATAAAGTGGATATTGTGGATGAAGAGGGTAACTCCTGCCCGCCCGGTGAGACGGGAGAGATTGCAGTGCATACGGATCAGGGAATCCCTTATGGTCTGTTTATGTGCTACTATAAAGATGAAGCGCTTACAAAGAAGGCGTGGCATGATGGCCTTTATCGTACCGGGGACCTGGCTTGGAAAGATGAAAAAGGTTATTACTGGTATGTAGGGCGTGCTGATGATGTCATTAAATCTTCCGGCTATCGCATTGGGCCGTTTGAAGTGGAGAGCGCGCTGATGGAACATCCCGCGGTTTTGGAAACAGGCATTACGGGTGTTCCGCATCCGGAACGTGGTCAGGTAATTAAGGCGACGATTGTGTTGGCACCCGGTTATACGCCCAGCGAAGAGTTGAAAAAGGAACTGCAGGATCACGTTAAGCGGGCGACGGCTCCATATAAATATCCGCGTGTCATTGAATTTGTGGATGAACTGCCTAAGACGATCAGCGGCAAAATCAAACGTTTTGAAATCAGAAATAAGGATGCAGGGCAAGAAACGCATTGATTTGCCGAAAAAACATATTTTCAACGGAAAACTCGCCTTTTGGGCGGGTTTTGTGCTTTCTTTTTGCGGGAAAAGAACGGTTGATAAAAAGAGTCGATGCGTTGCCTGTAAAAATGAAAGATGGTAAAATGAAAAAAATAGTGTGTAGGAGGAAGGAAAAATGTTCCTTTGCATAAAAGGCGCAGAAGTGTATGCTCCGGAATATCAAGGAAAGGCAGATGTACTGGTCTGCAATGAAAAAGTGATTCATATAGCTCCACAGATCGAAACGTCTGTGCTGCCTGGGCAGGTAAAGGTAATACAGGCGGAGGGGCTTAAGCTGCTGCCTGGGTTGATCGACCAACACGTGCATATTACCGGTGGCGGTGGGGAAAGCGGATTTACCAGCCGAGTGCCCGAACTGCGCTTTTCACAGATTATAGAAGCCGGAGTAACTACTTTGGTAGGATTGTTGGGAACTGATTCTCATACGCGTGACATACGGAATCTGGTGGCTAAAACCAAGGCTCTGAATGAAGAAGGTGTTACAGCCTATTGCCTGACCGGCGCTTATGCGCTGCCTTCACCGACATTGACCGGCAGTGTGGGAGATGATATCGCCTTTATTCAAGAAGTAATTGGGGTAAAGGTGGCGATTTCCGATCACCGCAGCATGTGCCCTTCCAGAGAAGAATTGGCAAAACTGGCGGCAGAGGCTCGCCTGGCGGGATTGGTTTCCGGAAAAGTCGGGGAAGTACATATGCATACCGGAGTGGGGAAAGACGGCTTAAAGACGATTTTGGATATTGTGGAAACTACGGATATTCCTATTAAACATTTTCGGCCTACGCATATGCGAAAAATATCGGAAGCAGATGCAGTGAAATTCTCGCAGCTGGGTGGTTATGTGGATTATACCAGCGGAGAACAACCTTTGGAGCAGGCACAGGTGATTATGGAAGCGTTGGAGGCGGGAGTGCCCGCTGCTCGCTTGACGATCAGCTCGGATTCCAATGGTTCCATGCCTAAATGGGGAAAAAATAAAGAGTTGATTGGCATTACTTATGCCCGGATGACCAGCCTCTGGCAGCAGATCTGTGCGCTGGTTCAAAAAGGAATGCCCTTGGAGCAGGCGCTTTCTTTTGTGACCAGCAATGTTGCGCAAGCGCTGGAAATTTATCCGCAGAAAGGCTGCATTGCAGAACAAAGCGATGCGGATATGATTTTGATAAATGAACGTATGGAAATCCGCTTTGTCATAGCAAAAGGGAAACTGTTGATGGAAGAGGGAAAAGTGCTGAAAAAAGGATTTTTTGAAGAATAAACGAATCTTGCTAAAGAAAAAAAGGCCACGCAATGCGTGGCCTTTTTTATGGGATTTATTCGATGTTGTTGTGATTGTAGGCCATATCTTCCGGAGTTACCCCCAGTTTTTCGGCGCAGATTGCACGAATAAAGTCGCAGACTGTCTGCATAACCGGATAAAATGCATCCGCATGTACCAGACGCTCTGCCTCACTCATGATCCCTTTGGTAGCACGATAGCTGCCATTCGTGTTGCTGTCGTCTACAATATGTACGGTGACATCGGACATCTCTTCGATGGGAGACTGTTTAGCGCCGACAATCAGGCCGATTTTTGCACCATGAGATTTTGCCTGCTTAGCAAACAGCTGCATGGAAGCGGTTTTGCCGGAACCGGAGCCAATGACCAGAATATCACCTTCATGAATTGAAGGGGTGGAATTATCACCGACGATGTGGGTATGCAGGCCAATCTGAGAGCAGTCCATGGAAAGCATTTTAACGTTGTTTCCTGCACGACCCCAGCCGGCTACATAAATGCGCTTGGCATCGAGAATTGCCTGAGCCATTGCCAATACTTCATCCATGTTGACGCCAGTCAACAGCTGATGCTGATGATCAGCCAATTTTACCAGTTCTTCGGTATAGTTCATAAAAAGATCTCCTTTGTGGGGTTTTTATCTGATAACACCCCGGTGTATTCTTTTGATATAGGTACGACACCAAGAAATACACTATTTTTATTATATAATACAAAAAAAGAAAGGATAATCATTATTTACAAGAGAATATAAAAGAATAAAAAATGTCTGTATGAAAAGGCAAGTGAAGAGATATAAGATTTTTTTGAAAAAATAAAAAAAACACTTGACAATTGGAAAAAGTGTGCTATTATATAGTTAAAGTCAAAGAAAGTCAAAGGCAAATCAACAAAGGAGGCGGTAAAAAATGGCAATCTTGAGTGACAGCATAGAACAGTTTATCAAATCGTTGTTAGAAGAATATGATGAGATGATCGAATTGCAGAGAAATGAACTGGCTAACTATTTTTCCTGTGCTCCTTCACAGATCAACTACGTGCTGGCGACACGTTTCTCACCTGAAAAGGGTTATTATGTGGAGAGTAAGCGAGGCGGCGGCGGATATATCAAACTGGTGCGTATCGATACCGATCAACACGCATATGTTTCGTCGCTGATTAACAAGGAACTGGCAAGCGGTGAGATCAGCGAGAAAAGAGCAACGGAATTGCTGGGTAATCTTCGGGCGATGGGCTATCTGGATGAAAAGTCAGAGCGCCTTTGCTGCGCGGCGATTACGGACCGGGCAATAAAAATACCCGCCAATATACGGGATAAAATAAGGGCTAATATTTTAAAAGAAATGCTTTTGGCATTGTAAGGGAAGGTGAAGAAGTATGTTATGCAGTGAATGTGGAAAGAATCAGGCTACAGTGCATTCTGTCAATTATATCAATGGAGTAAAGAGTGAGATGCATTTGTGCGCAGAGTGCGCAAAAAAGCATCCGGAATTGAACTTGAATTTTGCCAATATGGGGCTGAGCGCTTTTGGCGCACAGGATATGTTTAAAAAGTTTTTTGATTTCGGGTTTGAGGATATGCCGCTGATGGGGCTGAATGCGCAGAGCACCTGCAAGACGTGCGGGGAAAGTTTGGCAGATTTTCAGCAGAGTGGATTGCTTGGCTGCCCCGATTGTTATGAAACGTTTAGCGATCGCATTATTCCGGTTCTGCAGCGGGCTCATGGCAATACACAGCATGTAGGTGAGGCTCCTGCAGGAGTGGATGAGCAAGCGGAAAAACGCAAAAAACTCTATGATTTGCAGGAACAACTGGCAAAAGCAGTCAGAGAAGAAAATTTTGAGCAGGCAGCAAAGCTTCGGGATGAAATCAATCATCTGAAAGGGGAATAATACGTATGGCACTCTGGTTGAAAGAAAATGCAGCAGATAGTGATATCGTCGTTTCTACCCGTGCCCGCCTGGCGCGCAACCATGCCGGGATTCCCTTCCCCCATAAAATTCAGGGAACGACTCAGGCGCGTATGGTGCGGCAGGCTGCGACCGATGCCTTTATGGGTAACGGTAAGGATTTTAAGCTTCTGGAGATGCAAACACTTTCTGAAGTGCAGAAGCGCCGTCTGATTGAGCAGCATATTGCCAGCAAGGAACTGTGCACTTCCCAAGATGGAGCTCTGATCCTCTCGCCTGATGAGTCGATCAGTATTATGGTCATGGAAGAGGATCATTACCGGCTGCAGTATTTGAAGAGCGGGTTTGCTCCTGAGGAAGCGTATCAGGTCTGCCGAGAGATGGAACATATGTTGGGGCAGAAAGTGGAATACGCGTTTAACAGCAAATTAGGTTATCTGACTGCCTGCCCAACCAATGTGGGAACAGGGTTGCGCATAGGAGTGATGCTGCATTTGAAAGGCCTGGCGCTTTCAAAAACAGTGGATACTGTTTTGAACAGCATAGGGCAATTTGGCCTGACTGCACGGGGTATGTACGGAGAAGGTTCTTCGCCGGTGGCAGATTTTTATCAGGTTTCCAATCAGATCACTTTGGGAGTGCGCGAAGAAGACGTAGTAAAAAATATTCGCCAGGTCGTGGGGCGGTTGATCAACCAGGAGCGTGAAGTACGCAGAATTTTATATAAGAATAATCAATTGGAGATAGAAGATCGGGTGATGCGGGCTTATGGAGTGCTCAAACATGCCAGAAAAATCAGTTCTGAGGAGGCGTGCCAGAATCTTTCCATGGTAGCCATGGGAATCGGATTGGGAATTGTAGCACCTTGCAGCCAGGAAACAATATATAACCTGATTATGGATACGATGCCTGCCATGCTTGCAACGGAAGAAAACGAACCTGCTGTACAACGGGATGTGAGCAGAGCGGAATTGATTCGTAAAACATTAGATTAATTGTAGAAGGAGAAAACAGTATGGATTATTTTGCAAGATTTACAGAAGGAGCTAAAAATGCTCTGGCCTGTGCCGCAGAATATGCGAAATCCATTGGTCATAATTATGTAGGCACAGAACATTTGCTGGTCGGTATTTTGCAGGAAAAAGGCCCGATGGCAGAACTGCTGGAAGGGCAGGGAATTGATGAACAGAAAGTCAATGATTTGCTTTTGAAGGCCGAAGGAAAAGGTGATTATCAATTTACCAGTGCGTTTGGTTATACACCTCGAATGAAAAAGATTTTGGAAATTTCCAAGGCGTTGGCTCGTCAGCTGCAGCATAATTATGTGGGCAGTGAACATATGCTCTTTGCTCTGATGAGAGAGCGGGAATGCCTGGCAAATCGCATATTGGCTGAATTGGGATTGGATTTTGCCAAAACGGAACAGGCAATTATGCAGATTTATCAGAACGGTGGCCAAGTAGCTGAAGGGAAAAGCGGCAATACTCCAAAATTGGATAAATTTGGAAGAGACCTGACAGAAGCCGCCAAAAGAGGAGAATTGGATCCGGTGATTGGCAGAAAGGATGAAATTCAGCGGATCACGCAGATCCTGATTCGACGTACCAAGAATAATCCGGTATTAATTGGTGAGCCGGGTGTCGGAAAATCTGCGATTGCGGAAGGATTGGCGATTGAGATCGCAGATGGCAATGTGCCGGAAATGCTGAAAAATAAGCGGGTAGTTTCTTTGGATTTGGCGGGCATGATTGCGGGCGCAAAATATAGAGGTGAGTTTGAAGAGCGCTTTAAAGATGCCCTCAATGAAATGATTAAGGATGGCAACGTCATTCTGTTCATTGACGAACTGCATACCATTGTGGGAGCCGGTTCTGCAGAGGGATCAATGGATGCAGCCAATATGCTGAAGCCGATGTTGGCCAGAGGCGAGTTGCAGATTATCGGAGCGACCACGTTAGACGAATATCGTAAATATATTGAAAAAGATGCGGCTCTGGAGCGGCGTTTCCAACCGGTTCAGGTCGGTGAACCCTCGAAGGAAGAAACCCTGGAAATTTTGAAGGGACTTCGCGATAAATATGAGGCGCATCATAAAGTGAAGATTACGGATGAAGCATTGGAAGCGGCTGTGGACCTTTCTTCCCGCTATATTACCGATCGATTCCTGCCGGATAAAGCTATCGACCTGATGGATGAAGCGGCATCCAAAGTTAGAATTGCGATGTTTTTAACGCCTCCGGATATGCGGGAAAAGGAGAAAGAGCTGGAATCTATCCGCAGTGAAAAGGAACAGGCAGTGAATCATCAGGAATTTGAGAAAGCTGCTTCTCTGCGGGATAGGGAAAAGGCACTGTGCGAGGAAATAGAAGCAGAGAAAAAGGATTGGGAAAAACAGCGCAGCGGCATCAAGGCAGAGGTGACCGAAGAAGATATTGCTACGATTGTCTCAGATTGGACACATGTTCCTGTCAAGAAATTGACGGAAGATGAAGCGACTAAGCTGCTCAACCTGGAAGCAATTTTGCATAAACGGGTTGTCGGACAGGATGAAGCAGTGGCCTCGGTGGCAAAGGCAATCCGCCGTGCGAGAGCCGGATTGAAGGATCCGAATCGCCCGATTGGCTCCTTCATTTTCCTGGGGCCGACCGGTGTTGGTAAAACAGAACTTTCCAAGGCATTGGCAGAGGCGGTATTCGGCGATGAACAGGCAATGATTCGTCTGGATATGTCGGAATATATGGAGAAACATGCAGTTTCCAAACTGATTGGTTCTCCACCCGGATATGTCGGATTTGATGATGGTGGCCAGCTGACAGAAAAAGTACGCCGCCAGCCCTATAGTGTCATACTTTTTGATGAAATCGAAAAAGCACATCCGGATGTATTTAATATTTTGCTGCAAATGCTGGATGATGGACGGCTTACCGACTCCAAGGGACGTACGGTGGATTTTAAGAACTGTATTATCATTATGACTTCCAACATCGGCACCGGAGTGGATGAAAAACGCAATAAAATTGGTTTTGGCGAATCGGAATCTGCACAGGGCGCGCATGCGGATATGAAGGAGCGCATGCTGGAGGCTTTGAAAAAATCTTTCCGCCCTGAGTTCCTCAACCGAATTGATGATATCATTGTATTCCATAAATTGGATGAACAAAATACACTGACTATTGCTAAGTTGATGCTCGATGCGATTGTGAAGCGCCTGGCAGAGCGTGATATCCACCTCAGCTATACCGAGGATGCGGTAGAACTATTGGCAAAGCAAGGATTTGATCCGGAGTATGGAGCACGGCCGCTGCGCAGGATTTTACAGCAGACGGTGGAAGATCGCCTTTCCGAAGAAATCCTGGAAGGCAAGGTTCATTTTGGGGATGCAATTACAGCATACGCTACGGATGGGAAAATTGCTTTTCGAAGAACAGAACAGCCTATTGCTCAAAAAGAAACTCAGGAACAGAACTGAGAGCAACTGTTTATAACAGAAAAAAAGAAAACGCGCCGGAAGCAATTCCGGTGCGTTTTTTGGCTAAAAGAGATATGACTGTTCGGAAAGGGAAGATGGGGGTATAATAAAATAAAGTCAGGCATAATCAGGAGAAAACTATGAAACAGCTGGAGGAAAGCCATATTTTTATGTGCTGTACAAAATTGCGGGAACAGGCATTTACTCCGATTCCGGCGGGTTATCGCTTGCGCTGCTGCAGGCCGGAGGAATTGCTGATATGGAAAGATTTTCCTTTTGACACGCCGGAACAGGCAGAAGAGCACCGCCCGTTTATGGATGCATACTTTAGCCAAACTTACGGAGAACAACAGAAATTATTCTACCGTTCTTGCCTTTTTCTATGTGATGAACAGGATCGGCCGCTTTGTACCGGATTTCTCTGGAAGAACTATGGCAAATATACCACTTTGCATTGGCTGAAAACCAAAAAGGAAGCAGAAGGCAGAGGATTGGGCAGAGCATTGCTTTCCGCAATTTTCCGGCAGGTAGGAGCGAAAGATTATCCACTTTATCTGCATACCCATGCCGGTTGTGAGCGAGCGATGCATCTGTATACGGATTTTGGGTTTCGCATTTTGACGGAACCAGAGCAGATCGATGGTCGGCCGAATCAATGGCAGCAGGCACTGATTTATTTGCAGAATAAAATGCCGCCGGCATATTTTGCAGCACTTGAATTTACGGTGTCAGATGAAGAAAGCCGCTGAAGAAGGTCATTCTCACAGTTCGGGGAACTTTTGTTTTAAGTGAGCAAGCAATCCGCAGCAGCCCTCCCAAATATCCTCATAGGTTTGATCAAAATTACCTGTATACCAGGGATCGGCAATGGCTCGTGGCTGACGGGAAAAATCCAGCAGCAGATGCATTTTGTGCATCGGATCAGGACCCAGCATGCGGCGCATATTGGAAAGATTGTAGTCATCCATGGCGAGCAGATAATCATAATCGGCATAATCGGAAAGGCGCAAACGGATGGCGCGTTTGCCTTCGCAGGAGATTCCGTGTTCTGCCAATTTGCGCCGGGTGCCATGATGTACGGGGTTACCCAATTCTTCGCTGCTGGTAGCGGCAGAAGCGATTGTAAAATGCGTGCTCAGGCCCTGTTTTTCTACCATATCTCGAAAAACGAATTCTGCCATGGGAGAACGGCAGATATTGCCGTGGCAAACAAAAAGGATACGGATCATGGGATACCTCCGATAAATTTCAAAATGATTTGTTAAAATTGACGAATGCTTTAAAATATATTTGCACAGTCTAGGGAAAAACTATATAATAAATAAATGATACCACATTTTTTTTGTGGAGAATCACATTTTTTTTCGATGAGGATAACTATGCATCAGAAATATAATACATTGCTTGATGTCATGCGAGAATATGAGAAGGTTGGTATTTGCCTTTCGGGCGGTTCGGGCAGTGCGCTGGTGGCAATTGCGGCGGTAGAAGCTTTGGGAGCAGAGAATGTTGTGGCGATCACGGCAAATACTCCTTTTTTTACCGGGGAAGAGTTGTTGTCCAGCAAAGATCTCTGTAAACGCCTGGGGATTCGGTTATATGTGCCTAATACGAATCTGCTCATGAATTCTGCTGTGGTGACGAATGGACCTGACCGTTGTTATCATTGCAAGAAGTGCATTATTGATGTTGTGAGGAATACGGCAATAGAGCTGGGCATTCGTACATTGCTGGATGGAAGCTGTGCTTCTCCTGAGCATTTTGCAGCACAGGAAGATCATAATGAAAAAGTGCTTTCTGAATTGGGCATTGCTTGCCCTTTGCGCATTGCAGATATCAATCGGGAAGATGTTTATGAGATCATGAACGAATTGTCGATGGGCTATTATGTGCGCCCGGAAAATGCCTGCCTGGCAACACGGGTAGCGCAGGATGAACCTATCACGCTGAAAAAAATCCGTTGGATTCGGGCCGCAGAAAATTATATCCATTCTTTGGGTTATGGATTGGTGCGTGTGCGTGTAAAAGGAAATACAGCTCGGATAGAAGTTGCCAAAGAGGATGTGGAAGATTTGATGCGGCAGCGTGAAGAAGTGGAAGTCGAGTTGAATGAAATGGGCTTCAAGGAAGTCATTATTGATGAGGAAGGCTATAAGAGAGAGGCTGCCTCGTGTCTGTAAGTGGAAGCAAGTAGAAAATGCCGCCTTTGCGGCATTTTTTCGTGACTGGAAGAGGAGAATTGGCAAATGGCAAAATACGAATGCCGCCTGAAAGGATCCTTTACGCATTTTTTGCAATATTTGGATCAGGCAATTCTGTAGAGCAGTGTCTCAGCCAGCTATGAAGAAGGCAGTGACTACTGTCTCGGAGAAACGCGATGTGCGGTTCGGGTTTATGAGCGTTATAGTGTGACCGGAAGCAATCGCGTCAGCTTATCGGTCACATTATTGGGCAAGGGAGAAGAGTTGATGCTCTGTGCAATCACTTCAGGCGGAAGCCAGGCGGCTTTTTTCAAAATCAACACATGGGGTGAAGAGGCGTTTTTAGAGCAGGTGGAGCGAGCTGTGCACAATTATGAGTGCAGGGATATACGGTAAGGAGGAAAACTATGGCATTTTTGCCGGTAAATCAGGCAGATATGCAGGCGCGTGGTTGGGAAGCAGTAGATTTTGCCTATGTGATTGGCGATGCCTATGTGGATCATCCCAGCTTTGGGCCGGCTATTATTTCCAGAGTTTTGGAGCAGCATGGCTATCGGGTTGGAATTATAGCACAACCGGATTGGCATAATTTAGAGAATTTTACGGTGTTTGGGAGGCCGCGGCTGGGCTTTCTCATTTCTTCGGGAAACATCGATCCGATGGTCAATCATTATACGGTCGCAAAGCGTCGCCGGACGACAGATGCTTATTCACCAGGCGGGAAAATGGGCTTGCGGCCGGATCGGGCAACTACAGTTTATGCCAACTGCATTCGGCAGGTATATAAGGATATTCCGATAATAGCCGGGGGAATCGAAGCGAGTTTGCGCAGATTGGCACATTATGATTATTGGGATAACCGGGTGAGAGCTTCCCTGTTGCATGACAGCGGAGTGGATTTGCTGCTCTATGGTATGGGAGAACGCAGCATTGTGCAGTTGGCTGACGCTTTGCAGGCAGGCATTCCGATCAAAGAAATTACTTATATCGATGGTTCCGTTTATCAGACTGCTTCCCTTGAAAATGTGTATGATTATATACTGATTGATAGTTTTGAAGCGGTACGGCAGGACAAGGGAGCCTATGCAAGGGCTTTTCTGGCGCAGTATCGAAATCAGGATCCGTTGACAGGAAAAAGGATTGTGCAGCCGCATGGTGACGGATATGTCGTCTGCAATATGCCGCAGATGCCGCTCAGCCAGCAGGAACTGGATGATGTCTATGCATTGCCATATGAGCGAACCTATCATCCAATGTATGAGAGTGCAGGCGGAGTACCGGCTATACAGGAAGTCAAGTTCAGCCTGGTGAGCAATCGCGGTTGTTTTGGCGGATGCAGCTTCTGTGCCCTGACGTTTCATCAGGGCAGAAGGGTAACCTGTCGAAGCCATGAATCTCTGCTGGAGGAAGCAAAGTTGCTGACACAGGATCCGGACTTTAAGGGATATATTCATGATGTGGGCGGCCCGACAGCAAATTTCCGTGCTACGGCCTGTGAAAAGCAGGAAAAGGATGGGGTTTGTCCAGGCCGGCAATGTTTATTTCCAAAGCCATGCCCCAATCTTAAGGCAGATCACAGCGATTATATTGCTTTATTGCGTAAGTTGCGCAACTTACCCGGCGTAAAGAAAGTGTTTATACGCTCTGGGCTTCGTTTTGATTATATTTTGGCGGATAAAGAGCATGGAGAACAGTTTATCCATGAACTGTGCGCGCACCATGTCAGCGGGCAGTTGAAGGTGGCGCCGGAACATATCTCTCCCAATGTATTGAAATTAATGGGAAAGCCGGAAAACAGCGTTTTTGAAACGTTTGTAAAAAAATATGAAGCAGAAAACAGGCGATTAGGTAAGCCGCAGTATTTGGTTCCTTATCTGATTTCTTCTCATCCGGGCAGCACTTTGAAAGATGCCATTGCATTGGCGGAATATATCAAAAGAGGTGGACATAAGATGGAACAGGTGCAGGATTTTTATCCTACACCGGGAACACTTTCAACTTGTATGTACTATACCGGATTGGATCCACGCAATATGAAACCGATTTATGTGACGACGGATCCGCATGAAAAAGCAATGCAGAGGGCGCTGATGCAGTTTGATAATCCCAGAAATTATCATTTGGTCAAGGAAGCACTGCTGCGGGAAAATCGATTGGATTTAATTGGCTATGGTCCAGGATGCCTGATTGCACCGCGCACCAATGATTATTCGCTGCGCAAACAATTGGAATCATATCAAAAACAACAGAAACCGGCAGCAAAAGAAGGCCGGTCGAAAGCGGCGGGAACAAAAAATAAAAGGTATTCATCGGATAGAAGCCGGGCAAATGAGCCGATGACGTCGAAACGGCATACTGCAGGAAAACAGAAAGAATATATAAAAAAGAAGCGCTGAATGGTTCGGCGCTTCTTTTAATTCAGACAGATGAATGAATCAGCAGCATTGTTCGATAAAAGCAGTTACCTGTTGCTGATATTCGCCTTCCGTAAAGAAAGTCAGTTGGTTATCCAGCATGGAAAGCAGTAAAATATCAATATAGCTGCCTGCCATCAGCGCCAGAAAGCGTGCCAGCTGCTCATTGAAAATGGTGGGCTCCGGGCTGAAAATAGTATACTTACAGAGGCCTCTTTGGATCATGTAATCCGCATCGGGTGCAGCTTCGCAGATGCATTTTTCTGCAGCAAGCAAATTGCCGCTTTTAATGGAAAAGGAAAGATCGATTCGCCCCTGAGAAGCGGCAGACTGACTGAGCAGGTCGGCCTTAATGCCTTCACGGGCAAGCGAGGCGGTAAGACGGGAGAGATAACTGATCGTGCAGGAAGCGTTTTTTACTGTAATTACAGAGACATCCGGCTCGATGGTAGCTTTTTTTACAGCATCATGTTCGGCCAATACATCCAGCATGGAATAGAGGCCAGCTTTGCGACCGATGAGAAAACGCGCTGCGCGCAATGCACCGATGGCAAATACTTTGCGTGTTTCGGCATGGTGAGAAACTGTAAGTATTTCTTCATTGGTAATAAAGGAAACTTCGTGATCTCCTGCGATATTGCCGCCGCGAACGGCATGAATGCCGATTTCTCCCGGTTTGCGTTTGCAATCACTGCCATGGCGTTCACATTGATAGTGATAGATGTTGCCCATAGCGTCATTCATGCCATCGGCAAGCAGCAAAGCTGTGCCGCTGGGAGCATCTACTTTGCGGTTGTGATGTTTTTCGATGATTTCAATGTCGGCCAAATCGCCAAAGAATTTTGCTGCCTGTTGACAAAGCTGCAGCTGCAGATTGACACCGAGAGACATATTGGCGGTAAAAAAGACGGGAATATCTTTGGCAGCTGCTGCAATCAACTGTTTCTGAGTGTCAGAATAGCCGGTTGTGGCAATGATGATAGGCAGCTGATGGCTGCGGGCATAGTTGAGGTTGGCATCCAGAGCTCCCGGCTTGGAAAAATCAATGAGTAAATCGATTTCTTCTTTGCAGTCGGCCGGATTCTTATAAACAGGAAAAGCATTTTCGCGAGCTGACGGGAAAAGATCAATTCCGGCTGCAACTTGAAAATCGGGTGCTTCCGTAAAAACCTGTGCCAGATGTTGCCCCATCGCGCCGTTGACACCGATAATAAGGACGCGTGTCGCTTCAGTTCTTTGCATGAGACGTTCTCCTTAAATCAAATCATAAGATTGCAGCACTTTGCGCAACGCCTCTTCTCCCTGAGCAGACATATCACTGAGCGGCAAGCGCAGCGGACCTGCTTCAAAGCCCATCAGATTAAGAGCGGTTTTGACAGGGATCGGGTTGACATCGGAAAACAAAGCTGAATTGAGCGGATTATAATGCAGCTGTAAATCACAGGCAGTCTTGACATCACCGGCAAGATAACTGGCACAGATATCGTGCGCAGCCTGAGGTGCAACATTGGCCAACACAGAAATGACTCCTTTTCCACCCAGAGAAAGGATGGGGACTATCTGGTCGTCGTTACCGGAATAGAGATCCATTTTGCCTTTGACCAGGCGTGCCATTTCGGCAATTTGAGAGATATTTCCGCTGGCTTCTTTAATAGCCTGGATGTTGGGATGCTCTGCCAGGCGCGCAAGCGTTGCAGGAGTGATGTTTACGCCGGTGCGACCAGGTACATTGTAAATAATGATAGGCAGTTCCACAGCATCTGCAACTGCAAAGAAATGCTTTACCAAGCCATCCTGCGAGCATTTGTTGTAATAAGGAGTGACGATAAGCAATGCGTCGGCGCCAAGGCTTTGCGCATATTTGGATTCCGCAATGACAGAGGCGGTATTGTTACCGCCTGTTCCCAGAATCACCGGTTTGCGCCCGGCTACATAATCGACCGCATATTTCATTACACTGTGTTTTTCTTCTAAGGTCATGGTTGCGGGCTCTCCGGTTGTTCCGCAGATCACCAGAGCGTCGGTACCATTGCCCAACTGAAAATCCAGAAGGCGTTTCAGCGCGCTGAAGTTGATTCCATCTTTTGTAAACGGAGTGACAAGGGCTACAGCAGAACCTTCAAAAATACTCATATACGCTCTCCTTTGATAAAAATAATTTGTACCGCAAGAATTTCTGCCTGTATATCATATTTTATGGGAATCGAGACAGAAAAAATGTATGATATTAGTAAAATTATAATTGCAGAGAAATGAAAAGTCAAATTGCGTTTTCGGAAGAATCGATTGAACGCCTTGAAAAAGAATATAAAATTGTGTATGATTAAAAAATAAGTTTCCGGTATAAGGAGGGCAGCATGGACAAGGTGATCTATGATGCATTTGCAGATGTCTATGATCTGCTCATGGAGGATATCGATTACTGTGCCTGGACGCAGTATTTACACAGATTTCTGCAGCGTGCTCCGCGAAAGGTACGCAAAGTGACGGAGGCCGGCTGCGGGACGGGGAATATTTCCATTTGTCTGGCGCAGTTGGGCTATTTGCTGACAGCCACGGATCTTTCGCAGGAGATGTTGGCCATTGCTGCGGAGAAGGCCAGAAAAGAAGGCGTGCAGATTATGTTTGCCCGGCAGGATATCAGGCAGATGGCTTTGGGGCGCTGCGATGCATTGGTTTGTGCCTGTGATGTACTCAATTATATTCCACAGAAACAGCTTCCCGCTTTTTTTGAGCAGGTGTATGCCGGTTTGGCAAAGGGCGGAGCACTGCTGTTTGATATCAGCAGCAGTTATAAACTGCGTTATATTTTGGGAAATCAGTTATTTTTTGAAGATAGAGAAGCAGTAAGTTATTTTTGGCGCAATCATTTGCAGGATAGTGAAAATAGAATTGCAATGGAGTTGACCTTTTTTATGAAAAAGGGTGAACTGTATGAGCGGCGGGACGAACGGCAGATACAGTATATCCACGAAACGGAAACCTTGCTGAAGGCTCTGCAACAAGCAGGCTTTTTGGCGCAGGCTTATGAGTTTGGAACGGAATTACCGCCGCAGGAAAAGTCGGAACGTATTTTTTTTGCGGCTTATAAGCCACTGGCCGCTTCGGCGGAAATTAAATGAGGTGAATGGATTTGGCAGATACAATCAGAAGATATTTATTGAATAAAGAAGTAGTTATTTGTGCGGCGGATACCAAAGAATTGGTGAACCATGCACGGACTCTGCATCAGACTTTTCCGGTATGCACGGCAGCTCTGGGCCGTACTTTGACGGGCGCTGCTATGATGGCTAGCACGGGAAAGGAGAAAGAAGCACTGCTGACGCTTAACCTGAAAGGCGGCGGCCCCGCAGGAACCGTGTTGGCGACAGCAAATGGCGCATGTGAGGTAAAGGGATATATTGAAAATCCCTATGTAAATTTGCCCGCACGCGCAGATGGCAAGCTGGATGTGGGTGGAGCAATCGGAAAGGATGGCTATATCACTGTAATTCGGGAAGCCGGGCCAGGAACAGAGCCTTATATCGGGCAAACACCGTTGGTTTCGGGAGAGGTTGCCGAGGATATTGCCATGTACTATCTGCAGTCGGAACAACATCCATCCATTGTTTATCTGAGTGTATGGGTAGATATTGATACAACGGTAATTGCTGCCGGCGGTTTGATCATCAGCCCTTTGCCCGGTGCTTCGGAAGAGACACTCTCCTTTATTGAGTCCAAGGTATTTGAAATTGGCAATTATGGCTTGATGCTGTTAACTATGGAACCAGATACCATTTTAAAGAAGATTTTTGCGGGTGCAGAGTTGGAATTGATGGAAGAAAAACACCCCGTTTATCATTGCGGATGCAGTGAAGAACGATTTGAACGGGGTATCATTGCTTTAGGGCGTAAAGAAATACAGGAAATGATTGAAGAGGATGGCCAGGCTGAGGCGGTATGCCGCTTCTGCAATAAGAAATACTTGTTTGACCGGGCACATTTACAGCGATTGCTGGATGAGGCGAAATAAAAATGCCGGAAAGAACAGCAAATAAGATAATGCCCTTTGCGCAGGGTGCGGAATTCTACTTTGCAAAGTATAAACGGAAGCTGGAGCAGGGTCAATATATCGAGGCATTATGTGCATTGCGCGTTGCCTGCGAGAAAGAACCGGAGAATCGGGAATATGCACTGGAACTGGCGGAATTGTACACCGAAATGGATTTTTATGAAGAATCCAATTATATTCTGCTGAAACTGTTTCCGAAAGACCCGGATTATCAGGAAGAATGCCTCTATGGGATGGGATGTAATTTCTTTGGGCTGCAGGATATTGACAGAGCAAAGGAATGTTTTGAAAAAGTGCTGCGTTACTATCCGGGCGGCAATTACGAAGAAGATGCAGCAGATTTTCTGGAATATCTGGAAGAGGAGCAGCAGATAGGTGGTATATTGTCAGCCGCTGTTTTTGCAGAAGCGGAAAAAGGCAGAAGATGTCTGGACAATGGCGAAACCGGGCAGGCGATTGAAATTTTCAGTAAATTGGCAGAGGCGTATCCGGAACAGGTATTTTTGAAAAATAATCTGGCTCTGAGCCTTTACTGCGCAGGGGAAACGGATAAAGCCATTGCATTATCCAGGCAGGCCTTGATGCAGGAACGATATAATCCGCATGCCATCTGTAATCTGCTGTTGTTTGCCAACGGAGCGGGTAAGAAGGAACTGGTAGAGACATATCGGCCGCTTTTGGATAAAGCAGATTGCCGGGAAGCGGATGACGATATAAAAGTGGCGCTTACTTATTGCGAGTTGGGCGAAGAAGAAAAAGCATATCCGCTTTTTCGAAGAGCTTTGGAAGAACTCCCCTATGATGGGCAGGTGCTGTATTTTGCGGCTGCCTGCGCGCAGAATTTGGGAAAATATGCGGAAGCGCAGCAATATTTTGCGGAAATACTCAAACTTTGGCCGCAGAATACGGTTGTATCTTATTATAAGCAGGAAATGCAGCGCTGCCGCGATACGGGAAGTGTACTGAAAATTCCTTATACTTGCCAGGTGCCGGAGGAAGAGATTGCGCGCCGCCTGTTATATCTCAATACACAGTTTGCGTTGCCGGATGAAGCATTGCGGGAATTGTGGCAACAGGATGCAGAGTTTTCGGCATTGGTACTGTGGGGTATGGAAGCAGGTGGCCCGGCAGCCCGGAAAATGATCATCGGCGTGCTTGCACGCATTGGAGATGCCCGTGCAGAGGAAATTATGCGCAGACAGCTGTTGAAGCGGGAGGAAAGCGACGAGACTAAGAATATGCTCTTTTTTGCGCTGCATTATATTGGCGCAAAGCAGCCGTATATTGCCTATGTATCGGGGAAAATGACAGAAGTGCGCCTGGGAGCGACCGAACCATCGTTGGAAAAAGTGCCAGATTCTTACGACGAAATTTTGCGTCAACTATTGGAATTGTTGACGAGGCTGCAGCAGAAAAAAATGCTGCCACAGGCGGTGGGACTGTTTTCGGAATATTTGAATACATATACCAAGCCGCCTGCTTTGCGCAATTGTAAAGCGTGGGCGGGAGCGTTGGCGGTTCTTGCGCTGCAGGAAGAAGGAGTGCAGGTGCGGCCGGAACAGGCAGCAGAACTGCTGGATATTCAAGTGCGATCCATCAACCGCTGTATGGGGCTGATTCGCAGAAAAATAGCGGAGAAATCTTAAAATGCAGAAAAAAGAATGGAATTTAATCGACTTTCATGCAAAGTTTACGGAAGAATATATGCAGTGGTGTTTGCAACATCAACAGCAGCTGTCGCAGGATGAGGCGGATACGGATGATCTTTACTATGAGATGTATGCAGAATGGTTGGATCAGCCAAAAGATTGGCTAAACGGAGCCAGCCCTCGCAGCTATTTTGCGGATATGCGGGAAGCGCCAATGCTGGTTTCGGCATTTATGGAATATATTCTGCAGGAGATGGAAGTGCCGGATCCGCTGATAGAGCGCCTGGTGCAGGAGAAGGATGCAGTATACCCGATTTTTCTCAATATTTTGATGGAACAGTCCTGCCCGCAGGAGGATATCAGTGAAGAGGAATTATTGGAGGTAAGGGCGCAGATTATCCCATTGCTTGGAGAAATGCACAAACCGCATCCCTATATCCGCTATATTCAGCTGCTGCAGGAACAGCAAGAAGATACGGCGCTGGCTGAGGAACTGACAGAAGCACTGATGGAGGTATGCACTGCCTATATGCCGCAGTTGAAAGAAGCATATGGTAATGCGACGGGCTATGCAAAATTGGCCATTCTGGACCTCTTTTCCCGCATGAAAGGAGCAGAGGAGGCGTATGACCTGCTGGTGGATGAGCTGAACAGGCCGGGGGCGGATATTGCTTTTTTAGCAAACTGTCTGGGACGATTGGGGGATGCACGGGCAGTAGAAGCGCTGAAAGAATTGCTTTACCGACCAGAAATACAGTACTATGAATTTAAAGAAGTGAAAAATGCGATAGAGGAATTGAGCGGAGAAGAAATTGAGGATATGGATTTTTCCGGCGATCCGCTCTACGATTATTTGAAAGGCGAACATGAATCAGAATAAAATGCGTTGTTATGCCTCCTGTTCCTTTGGCTTGGAAGCAGTAGTGGCCCGAGAATTAAAAGAATTAGGGATGGAAAACGTGGTATCGCGAGATGCACGAGTCTATTTTGATGCCGATGCGCAGCAGTTGGCGGCTGCAAATCTTTGGCTTTCTGCCGCTGACAGAGTTTATATCGTGCTGGGAGAATTTCAGGCGCACACCTTTGATGAACTATTTGAAGGAGTACGAGCGATTCCCTGGCAGCAGTATTTGCCGAAAGATGCCTCTTTTCCTGTAAGCGGTGATGCGGTGCGCGCTGAGCTGATGAGTGTTTCTGATATTCAGTCGATTGCTAAAAAGGCAATTGTAGAACGGATGAAAGCGGAATACGGACTTTCTTTTTTCAAAGAAAGCGGCTGGGAGTATCCTGTTTACATCAATAATCTGGCCAATCAGGTGACAGTATCCCTGAATTCCAGCGGAGTAGGACTGAATCGGCGTGGATATCGCACCCGCAATAGCAAAGCACCGATTCGGGAGACGTTGGCAGCGGGCATTATCCATCTTTCCCGTTGGTATGATCGCCCGTTTTACGATATTATGTGCGGATCCGGAACCATTGCCATCGAAGCAGCACTGAAAGCACAGCATCGTGCTCCGGGGCTGTACCGCACTTTTACGGCAGAAAAATGGTCGGATACCTTTGCGGAAGCGTTTGCGCAACAGAGGGAGAGAGCACGGGATCTTTTTGTAAAGCATCCGGATATCCAAATATTTGCTTCGGATATAGACCCGGAGATGGTTGAATTGACTTCTTTCCATGCAAAAAAAGCAGGGGTAGAGGATATCATAGAGATTTCCAGGCAGGATGCAACTAAGTTTGTGCCGGCAACCACGTGCGGGACGTTGATTTCCAATCCCCCTTATGCGATGCGGTTGGGAGAGAAGGAGGAAGTGGCCAGATTGTATCGCGATTTGGGGAGAGCCAGCCAGGCATGGAGCGATTTTCGCTATTATTTCATCTGCGCCGATGAAGAGTTTTCCAAATTGTTTGGCAAAAAAGAGGATAAACGCAGGAAGTTGTATAATGGAAATATTCGCTGTTATTTGTATCAATATTTTAGAAAGAAGGAAGATTGACAAGCGCGTTGGAATATAGTATAATCGCTTGTGTCCAAAGAATGTTTTGGAAGAATTGGGTTGCCAGCGTGGCACAGATGGTAGCGCAGCTGATTCGTAATCAGCAGGTCGGGGGTTCGAGCCCCCCCGCTGGCTCCAGTTTTTTAATTATGATCGGGGTATAGCGCAGCTTGGTAGCGCGCTTCGTTCGGGACGAAGAGGTCGCAGGTTCAAATCCTGTTACCCCGACCACAAAAACTCGCTTTATAAGCGGGTTTTTTTATTTTTCGTGTGATATTTTTTCAAAATGTTGATTTGCGTAAAGAGGACTTGTAGATATAGAATAGGATACAATTTCTCTGTTGTACAAATCCATTACAGGAGAAAGATATACCTTTTCATCACCAATCTTAAACTGTGTAACATCAGTAGTCAGTTTTTCAAATGGTTTGGCAGCATTGAAGTTTCTGTTCAAAATATTATCTGCAACAGTACCAACTTTACCTTTGTAAGAGTAGTATCTGTCATTTTTACGCTGTTTTCCTTTCAAGCCAAGGCTTTTCATTAACTTTTGTACGGTTTTGTGGTTTATTGCATACCCTTGATTACGCAACGCTACACATATCCTACGATACCCATATCTGCCTTTGTGCTTGTCATAAACAGATTGTATTACCTGTTTTTCACAAGCATACTTATCGGTATCTTTTTTACTTTTTCTGTTTTTGTCCCTTTTTTGCCATAAAAATATGCACCTTCAAAAGTGTCTAACTTTTGGGGGGCATATCCACTATATTACAGTGCTTTTTTAATACCCCAAAAAGGAGTTTTAATATGTGTAATCACACAAGTTTATCGGTTTGGCAGATGGCGTCTGGTGTACAAAATACCACTGTCAGATGATGCAAAAAGAATATGCCGAATACCTGACAAGGTAAGCGGAAGCAAAAAGAAAAATGTTATAGCTAACAATAATCCTTATTTGAGTATCTGTTTAATGATTCGAAATTGGAATTTCTTCGGCAAAGCGTTTAAAAGTAATAAGAGCGGGTTTCGATTAATATGGTAAGCAAATTTTGGATTCTTTTGTTTCAATATTTTTTGCGTTTTCTGTGCAATTTTTTCGGGCGGAACGCATTTTGCCTCTACGCTCTTTACGATATTTTTGAACCGTTCCGCATTGCAGGAGTAAAGTTTTGTATTTGCGCAAAACCGGTCAAGCGAATCAGTCGAAACACCGAGCATACCCGTATTTACGGCTCCTGCGCGAAGGACAGAGACATAAATGCCCAGCAGCTGCAGTTCCATACGCAGGGAGTACGCATATTTATCTAAAGCACCTTTTGTCACGGCATAAATCCCTGTAAAAGGCAGGGGATCCAGCGGAGCGAGCTCACTGGTCGTCATCACAATTCTGCTGCCGTTTTTAAGTAAAGGGAGAAAGGTTTTATTGATAAGAAATGCACCGAATAAGTTAACTTTAAACGCATGAGCAAAATGGTCGCTTTCGATTTCTACAAGAGAATCCAACAGATAGATTCCTGCAAAATGTACGATGGCATACAATTCATCAGTAATTGTTTTTACCTTTTCGAAGGCACGGTTTACGCTTTCGGCATCGGTGATATCGACTTGCAGCGGAATTACATGATTCTCTGCAGCGTCGATTGTCTTATCGACGGCAATTACGCAAAATCCCTGCTTTTGCAAGAGTTCTACAGTTTTTCGCCCCATTCCTCCGTAGGCGCCTGTTACCATGATGTATTTCATAAGCTGCTCCCAATCGATTTATTTTAGATGACATTTTTTCTTATTATACCATGAACCTGGTAATATTTAAGGCCTGAATTTATTATAATCGACCTGCGGAAGCCGTTGGTTATCAGAGATAATATGCGTTGCGGGAAAGTTAGGCTTCCTATGCAATGCCGGAAATTAATTTTGCCGGATGCATATTGCATAAAGTAATCTGTTGTTCGGATTTGCCATATTATTTCATGCGATTTACTTTTTTACTAATAGAAAAAACAAGTTGTTTTTGATAAATGAAAGCAGCAGCAGGATGATTGCCTGCCGCTGTTTGTAAATTAGTAAATGGATATTTGATTTGTCTAATGGAGAAACGATAATTTATACTAAATTTTGTCTGACTTATTCCAATTCGAATGCGCCTGTATAGAGCTGATAATAGGTGCCTTTGTCTGCAATCAGCTTATCATGCGATCCCCGTTCGATAATTCTGCCGTGATCGAGCACCATGATGACATCGGAATTGCGTATTGTAGAAAGTCTGTGCGCGATTACAAACGAAGTTCTTCCTTTCATTAGGGCATCCATACCCTCCTGAACAATGCGCTCTGTCTGTGTATCAATGGAAGATGTTGCTTCATCGAGCACCATGCACGGCGGATTGGCTGCTATTGCACGGGCGATGTTCAAAAGCTGCCGTTGCCCCTGGCTGAGTGCAGCGCCGGCATTTAACAATACCGTATTATATCCGTAAGGCAAATTGGATATAAATGAGTCGGCACCTGCAAGCTTTGCTGCCCGGATGCATTCTTCGTCGGTTGCTTCAAGACGACCATAACGAATATTTTCTAATACCGTATCGGTAAAGAGATTAGTGTCCTGCAATACGAGACCGATGGAACGGCGAAGGTCGCTCTTGCGAATCTTATTGATATTGATGCCATCATAACGGATTTTACCATCGGCAATGTCATAGAATCGGTTGAGCAAATTGGTAATTGTTGTTTTACCCGCTCCGGTAGCGCCAACAAAAGCCAGCTTCTGCCCGGGTTCTGCGTAAAGCGATATATCATGCAATACAACTTTATCGGGCACATAACCAAAATCGACATTGTGTAAACGAATGTCACCTTTCAGTTCCGTATAGGTAGTACTGCCATCGCCGTGCGGATGCTTCCATGCGAAAATACCCGTGCGTTCTTTGCATTCGCTCAAACTGTTATCGGCATTTCTTGTGGCATTGACAAGTGTTACATATCCCTCATCAACTTCGGGTGTTTCATCGAGAAGCGTGAAGATCCGTTTTGCGCCGGCCATAGCCATGGTAATCAGACTGATCTGCTGTCCTACCTGCTGAATGGGGTTGGCAAAAGATTTGGATAGTGAAAGAAATGCGACTACAATACCTGCTGTTAGAGTGGTATTCCCATTCAGAATCAAAATGCCTCCGATGAAGGCAATTAACACCGTTAACAGATTGCCTACCTGCCCCAGCAGCGGCATGATAAGATTGGAAAGCGTATTGGCTTGCTCAGAAGCATTGTACAAATCGGTGTTTTTATCTTCAAAGCCCTGCTTTGCCTGTTTTTCATGACAGAATATTTTTATGACTTTCTGTCCGTTCAGCATTTCCTCGATGTAACCGTTCAAACCGCCCATTGCGGCCTGCTGCTGGCTGAAGCATGATATACTCCTTTTTGAGGCGATTAGAGTGATGATTGCGTCGATGATTGTGACCGCTACTACGATTAATGCAAGCGGCCGGCTGTAATAAACCATTACAACAAAGGAGGCAACAGCCGTAATGATGCAGGAGATTAACTGCGCTAAGGCATTGCTGATAAATTGGCGAAGTGTATCCGTATCATTGGTATAGTGGCTCATGACGTCGCCGTGTGTGTGAGTATCAAAATAGGAGATGGGCAAGCTCTGCATGTGGTAAAACATGTCGTCACGGATATGCTTGAGGCAGGTCTGTGAAATTGTTACCATCAGGCGATTATAGATAATGGTACATATGACGCCGATGACATAAATGCAGGCCATGCTTAAAATTGCACGTAAAAGCCCCGAATAGTCCGGATTGATATTGGCGAGCAGCGGCGTAATGTAATCGTCTATGACTGCCTGTGTAAACATGGAACCAAGAACGCCTGCTGCTGTTGAAATCACCACTGCCACGCATACAACGCCAAATTTCCATTTGGAATTGCGGATAATATAAGAGAGTAAGCGTCTGAAAGTGCCTTTATTACTTGTTTTGTTCATCTGCGTTACCTCCTTGCTGCTGTAAAGTATAAATATTTTTGTAGAGTTCATTATGTTCGAGTAAATATTCGTGATTGCCCACGCCGTCGATAGAACCATCTTTCAGCACAACTGTGAAATCTGCATCCTGTACGGAAGAAATACGTTGTGCAATGATCAATTTAGTCGTATCCGGAATTTCTTCCCGGAAGGCTTTGCGAATCAGTGCGTCTGTTTTGGTGTCGACAGCACTGGTGGAGTCATCCAGAATCAGAATTTTCGGCTTTTTCAAAAGGGCTCTGGCGATGCACAGCCTTTGCTTTTGTCCGCCTGAAACGTTGGTGCCTCCCTGCTCGATATAAGTGTCGTAACCTTTGGGGAATTGACTGATAAATTCATCAGCCTGAGCAAGCTGGCAGGCATGGATTAATTCCTCGTCTGTTGCATTTTCCTCCCCCCAGCGCAGATTTTCTTTAATGGTACCGGAAAACAACAAGTTCTTTTGCAGTACCATGGAAACCGAATTGCGGATGGTATCAAGTTTGTAATCCCGTACATCAATTCCTCCGACTAAAACTTTGCCGACGGTAACGTCATAAAGCCTCGGAATTAATTGCACCAGACTGCTTTTGCCGGAGCCTGTTGCACCAATAATCCCGACGGTAGCTCCCGAAGGTATGGTCAGGTTGATATTATGTATGCATTCTCCGGTTTTATCTCTGAAATAATTGAAGGAAACGCCATCAAATACGATTTCGCCGTTTTTGACCACGTCAATCGCCTGCGGTTTTTCCACGAGAGAGCTTTTTTCATCCAGCACTTCTGTAATGCGGCGGCCAGAGCTGCGCGCAATGGTAATCAGAATTAATACGACGGAAAGCATCATCAACGCAGTTAAAATCTGCATGGCGTATGCGATCAGGCTTGATAATTCACCCGTAGTCAAAAGTGTTTGCTGGCTTCCGACAATGATTTGTGCGCCTACCCAATAAATCAGCAGCATACAGACGTATACGACTATTTGCATTACGGGGGAAGAATAAGCCATAATGCCTTCGGCCTTTTTAAATATACGGAAAAGCGTAGAAGAAGTATTTTGGAACTTATTCTTTTCATATTCTTCGCGGGAGAAACCTTTAACGACACGAATGCCGCTTAAATTTTCCTGAACGACCTGATTCAGCTTATCGTATTGTTCGAATACTTTTTCAAAGTACCGTTTTGCATAGGTAATCAGCCCTGCCAAAGCAAATGCGAGTATAGGAATCAGCAACAAATACATAGATGCAATGCGGCTGCTGATTGTAAATGCCATTACCAAGGCAAAGATAATCATAAAAGGAGCTCTTACGGCTACGCGGATGATCATCATAAATGCACTTTGAATGTTCATAACGTCTGTTGTCAGTCTGGTGACCAATCCTGCGGTTGAGAACTTATCAATATTTGCAAATGAAAAGTCCTGAATATTGTTGTACATATCGGTTCGCATATTTCTTGCCAATCCCGAAGCGGCTATGGAAGCCGTTTTGCTGGAGAGCAAACCGCATATTAGGGCAACGGCAATGCAAGCGATCATATACCACGCCCTGCTGACCAATATTTGGCGGTTTCCTGCATAAATACCTTCGTCGATAATGGCCGCCTGCAGGAAGGGAACGACGATTTCAAGCAGTGTTTCAATTGCGGTCAATACAATAGTTGCTATCGTGGCTTTTTTATATTGCCTCAAGCAACCAATGACTTTTTTTACCATGTTTACCTCCGTTTGTTGTTTCTTTGCGTCTGACACTCGTTGATCCAGTGCTGTGCTAACGGCACAAAAAGAGCGCATACCTTTCGGTATGCGCTCAAAACGATACAAAAGGTTAGTAGCTTCTGTATCGTGTCAAAGTCGAAAAAACTTTTGTCTCGTAGCGTAGCACTGTTCAATTGCTGCTCATTATAGCATAATTTTTTTAAAAAAAGCAAGTGGAAATTTTTTGGGATGATACGCTGTGATAGACTGTTGCGGAGGCGGACTGAGGGATTGGGCAGATAAAGCCGGTAAAAAAACCAATGCAGTTTAGGGTTACCGGCTCATGAAAACGCAACCAGGGTAGAGGCCTTTTTTTGAGAGTAGAGAATATGCCTAAATCAAATAAAAATCCGAATCTGTTTCCAAAGAAAACCAGATTCGGATTAATTCAGTATGGTGGGAACTACTGGACTCGAACCAGCGACCCCTTGCGTGTGAAGCAAGTGCTCTCCCAGCTGAGCTAAGCCCCCATACATTAACAACAAAAATGGCGGAGAAGGTGGGATTCGAACCCACGGTACCGATAAGGTACAACTGATTTCGAGTCAGTCCCGTTATGACCACTTCGATACTTCTCCACTTATGTGGTGCAAAAAGAATTTTAGCAGATATTTTCACAAATTTCAAGTCATTCTGAGAGAACTGTGATAAAATATTTTTATATATCAGAAAATTTTATGCGAAGCTATGCAGGATTAAAGAATAACGCTTTGGATAGATGCTTTTGGCACATAAACGAAAAAGGGAAGGAAGGCTATGAAGCAGGGAAAATGGATCCAATTGATGCCGCACGTCAGCTATCTGGAATTTCAACAACAGACGGATCGACCCAATCTGGGTTATATTTTCGGGAAAAAGCAGGCGCTGATGGTGGATGCAGGGAATTCTGCTGTCCATGTGCAACAATATAGGCAGGCGCTGCAGGCGCAAGCCGCCATGCCGCCATCTTATACGGCGATTACGCATTGGCATTGGGATCATACATTTGGTATGTGGGCGTTGCGGGCTCAGACGATAGTAACCAGGCAGACGGACGCAAAACTGCGCAGTATTCGCCGATGGGTTTGGACGGATGCAGACATGAAAAAACGGTTGGCAAGTGGAGAAGAAATAGAATTTTGTGATACGCATATCCGGAAGGAATATCCCAATCTCTCGGAAATCCGTGTGAAAATGGCGGATGTGGTGATTTCCGGCGAAAAATTACTGGATTTGGGAGGAATTACCTGTCGGTTATTGCCGGTAGATTCACCCCATAGCCGGGATGCCATGTTGATTCAGGTTATGGAAGAAGGAGTTCTTTTTGGCGGAGATGCCGACGGAGAAGATGTATATGAAGGTGGCGGGCAATATGATAAAGACCGATTGGGAAAATACATACGCCTGTTGCAGGAATTGGATTTTGAGATTTATGTGCCTGGGCATTGGCATCCCTGTACCAAGCGGCAGGAAATCGAATATCTGCAGGAAATTTACGAGAAATTGAAATAATATATATTAAAAATGAAAGGAAACGGATCATGAAGGTTTTGGTAATTGGTGGAACGCGCTATTTTGGAAAATATACGATTGAAGCTCTGCTGAAGGCAGGGCATTTGGTGACGATTGCTACCAGGGGAAATGCCGCAGATACTTTTGGAGATCGGGTGCAGCGGGTGAAATTGGATCGTACGGATGCGCAGAGCGTAAAAGCAGCGATCGGCGGCCGGCATTTTGATGTAATTTGTGATAAAATTGCCTATGGCTCCAATGATATTCGCCCCGTGCTGGATCAAGTGACTTGTAACCGATATATACAGATGTCCACGACTTCCGTATATCCCCATAAGCGGATGCAGACGCCGGAAGAAGCATACGATCCTGCAAAGCAAAAACTTTGCTGGTGTTCTCGCGGCGATTATGACTATGGAGAAACCAAACGGCAGGCAGAAGCGGCATTGGTACAGGTATATGGCGAGACGCCGTCGGTGATGGTGCGCTATCCCTTTGTAATTGGAGAAGACGATTATTCCGGGCGTATGCTCTTTTATGTACGGCACGTTATGGAAGGAAAAGCGATGTATATCGATAATCTGCATGAGCAGCTGGGCTTTATTCGTTCGGATGAAGCAGGAGATTTTTTAGCTTTTCTGGCAGAGCAGACTTTTACCGGTCCAATTAACGGCAGCGCACACGGCACTGCCTCGGTTGGAGAAATATTGGATTATGTGGATAAGAAGACGGGAAAGAAAGCTGTGTTGAGCCCGGAAGGAGATCCTGCTCCTTATAATGGAGAAACAGCTTATAGCATTGATACGCAAAAAGCGGAAGCATTGGGCTATACATTCAGCAATTTGCACGATTGGTTACCCGGTTTGCTGGATGCGTGCATCGCACAAGTGCGGCAAGAACAGGAAAACTAATCAACATTCAGAATAAAAAGAGTAAAAAAGGAAGCATATGCAGTTGAAATGCTTCCTTTTTTGATTTTAATCCTGTTGTTACAGCTGGTGTTTCTGATGCGCAGGGCAGCGCTGATTAAGCGATTTTAGCGTACAGATGATAGATGATCCGCGACGCGACAAAAATTTGTGACGTTTGTTACAATAGGGTGTCATTGCAGCAGAATTACAGAACTTGATAGGCAAAAGGAAGCAGGTTTTCTGCCTTTATTTTGCCGTTTGCTAAAATTACCTGACAATCCGGCGCGTAGTCTGCTAACATTTGCCGGCAGTTGCCGCAAGGCGGCAAAATTTCCTTGCCTTCTACTCCACGTACGGCGACAATGCGTAAAAAAGAGTGCTCTCCATGGGCGGCGGCAGCACCTATTGCTACTTGCTCCGCACAGGCACCGTGCAGGGAATAGACGTTGACGCCGGTATATACAGCGCCGCTGCCGCAAAGAACTGCTGCACCTACTGTATGACGATAGGAAACGGCATCGTAGCCGCGGCGAATAGCAGCGCGGGCGACAGCAATGAGTTGCGCATCCTGGGCATCCAACGGAGATAAACTACCGTGCATTGAAAACTCCTTTCCCGATCCTGTTAAAACTGATGGCAAGCCAGAATTTCACCAAAGTACAATGTATGATAATCCCCTTCTCGGTAGAAACGTTTGACGATTTCCGGATCGAGATGTGCTTCATGCATTTCTGTTTCGTAGATAACGCGGCATTCATAAGCGGCAGAACAACGATCCAGCAGAGGAACGGCGGTTTTTTCAGCAGGCAGGTAGCGGAAGTTCAATTCTGTTGCTTTGTCGAACGCACGGCCGGATTTAACGCCGGCAAAAGCCAGTTCCTTTGTCAGTTCGCCATCCTTGGGAATGCAAATGGTAAACTCTTTGCAAACATCCAATTTTTCATGGGTATAGCGGGAAAGACGTACGGCAACCATGACGACCGGTTTTCCCCACATAATGCCGGCTGTAGCCCAGCCGATAGTCATAAAATTGGGCTGGTCTTTTCCGGTGACCAAAAAGCAACCTTTGCCGGAAAGATGTTTTTCCAATTGGACAAACAGTTCACTCGGTGCAACGTTTTTCATAAATTCCTCCGTGAAATTATGGGTAAATTCGATATAAAAGAAAAGGCGCAGGAGATAGTTCCGCGCCTTTAATTGCCGTATAACGGGCGTTAGTCCTCGTGGTCGTGGGAAACTTTGCCGAAAAAGGAAAAACTCCACAGACCGGCTAAACCGACTAATGTGTAAATAATTCGGCTGACTAGTGCTGCCTGGCTGCCAAAAATTGCGGCAACGACATCAAACTGGAATAAACCGATGAGCAGCCAGTTGAGCGCACCGATAATGACTAAAATGAGCGCTGTAATATTCAAACTATCAACTCCTTTCGGAGTGTAGTCTATCCATGTTTTTGCAAATTAAACATATTTTTATGCATCATTTTGAGAAACATATTCCACTTCCATCCAATCGAATTTAATTGGTTCCAGAAAATCGGAAGGAAGGAATTTGGTCCTGCCAAAGACGGAAAGCTCTTTAGCGTGTTTGCTGACCCATACTGGCTCAGCTAAATCCAACTGTTTATAGACCTGTTCAAGGCAATCCATGAGCGCTTCGGCAGAATCTTCCAAATCGCTGGAAGCATCGGAACGGGCAATGATTTTATGACCTTTGTGCAGCGTAACCCATATTCTCATACAGATTTAACCAAACCTCGCTTTTTTGCTGAAAATTAAAATGTTGCAATATATTGTTTTTATTATAGCATGCCCGGCAGTAAATGAAAAATGAATTTTTATGGCTGTGGAGTTACGGAAATCAGTGCCAAAAAGTGGAAAGACAATCATTGTTTTTTGCGATTCTGTAAACAATTGTTGAAGTTATGAAGCAAAGCGAAGGTTGAGTGGACGCTGCGCTTGCCTTTTTTGATGCAAACAAGTACAATGATTAGCGAAAATAAATGGCAAGGCTATGAAAGACGTGCCGCGATATATAGGAAACTATGACGTTTTGGAGAATCAATAATATGAAGTTACTGCAGCGAATCATCAATAATAAGTGGGTACGGCTTTGCGCTGTCGCGATTGCCGGATTAGGTTTGGTTTTTCTGCTTGTTTTTGTTGTCAATTGGGGTATGAGCAATGCCTATCGCGAGAAATTGATGGCAGAAGGCACCTTTATAGAAGGTATCCGCATTGAGGGAGTGGATGTTTCCGGGAAAACGATGGCAGAGGCAAAAGAAGATGTGATTGCACAAGCGCGTAAACTGTTGAAGAAAACAGTAGTACGCTTTCGCGTCGGTGATACGGTTTACCGCTTGACCGGTTCTCAGCTGGGAACTTTGATTGATTATGAAGCGGTGATGGAGCAGGCAATGCTGTGCGGACGGGATGGAAGCCTGCTGAGCGATCTGAAAACCAAACATAAATCCGAAAAAGAAGGGATTTCTTTTGAATTGGATGTAGTGCTGGATGAAAGCGTGTTGGAAAGCACGATTAAGGAAATGAGCACGACCTTTAACAGTACGGTGCAAGATGCGCAGATGATTGTGGATATTTCTAAAACGGCCAGTACACTGAATGTGCAAAGCCGGATTTACGCAGCGGATTCGGTAGTCGGCAGAGCTGTGGATATTAAAGCACTGATTGATTCCATTGTTGCGGCGGTAGAACAGGATTGTACGGGGCGGACGATTACAGCTACCTGGCAGGAAACGCAGCCGCAATCGGTGGATAAAGAGGGGCTTATGGCCAACTGCCAGTTGATCGGATCTTATAGCACCAGTTTGTCTGACATAGATGCTGCTGCTCTGCAAAATGTATGGAAGGCGAGCGGCCAACTTTCCGGCCTTCAGCTCAAGCCGGGTGAATCGGTTTCTTTCCTTGCGTTGATGGGAGAGATGACGGAAGAGGCCGGATGGCAGGTGAGCAATGTCATCGGGGCTGACAATATGATAGAAGAAATCGGCGGTGGAGCTTCGCAAGTAGCTTCTACACTGTATGCCGCGCTGCTGCAGGCAGAAGTGCAGATAGATACTCTGCAGCACCATACATGGGCGCCCGATTATATTACCGCCGGTTTGGATGTCCGCATATCCAAGCCTGAAAATATGGATTTGATCTTTACCAATCCTTATGAAAGCATACTGTATATTCTGGTAAATTGTGACGGTTCCAGAGAAGAAAAGGTGACGGTGGAAGTCTATGGAGCTCCATTAGAATATACTGTAGAAATTTCGACAGATAAAATTATGGATGCAGAACCTTTAGCCAAAGCGGAAGTGACGGTGGATGAAACGAAGGAAGCGGGCTTTGCGGAATGGAGTAAGCCCAGAAAAAATTGGGTTAAAGTAGATGTCTGGAAAGTGCGCAAAGATAAAACGACCGGCGCACAAATCGGCAGTAAGATTTACATCGGAGAATCCGAATATCCGGCTTTGGCAGGTGTACAAATCGTAGGCCCGGCTGTGGAAGAGACGCAAGAACCGGAAGGCACAGAAACGCCTGAAGGAGAACAGACAACGGATGCCGGGGCAGAAGGGCAGCAAACGGAAGGGGCGGAAGCATAAAAAAGCAGGGATAATGGCAAGATGCGTTTTGAAAAGGGGATTTTTTGCAGAATCTATTGACAAATATGCGTCTCGCCTATAAAATTAATCTTGCATGCTTGGCTATGCGAGTGTAGTTTAATGGTAGAGCTCCAGCTTCCCAAGCTGGTAACGTGGGTTCGATTCCCATCACTCGCTCCACCTGGTATGCGGCAATGGTATTTGCCAGTGCAAAGCTACCGCCGGCATGCAAAATAACACAACTTATTTAAATGTTGAGAGGTAAATTTTCTTAGGAGGCAAACATGGCAAAGCAAGTATTTAGCAGAACGAAGCCGCATGTAAACGTAGGCACGATTG
>CAMEMG010000002.1:0-72137 GCA_945927325.1 uncultured Clostridia bacterium
ACGTTTTTTTCGCCGTGTCTTCCTGTCTTTTACGAAAAAATTATTCCAAATTGTTATGAAACCGTTTGACATCTTCCAATGTCTGGCCCGTCTTCCGGCGGATACATGTGCTGATATAATCATTCAGCATAAAAGCCGCTTCATAAAAAGCATACGGTCTCTTTTCAAATACCACTCCATCTGCCAAATCCACTTCTCCGGGTAAGCGCCGCGGTATCACTACATTAATATCAGCCATTTTTCCCATCACTGAATCCGCGTTACCTGAAATCAAGGCAATATTGGCACCATGTTCTCTGGCTTGTTGGCAAATAATCGAAATTGTTTTGGTGTTTCCGGATCCCGAAACGATGATCAATAAATTCCCGGGCTGTATGGCAGGTGTGCCGTTATCACCCACGCAAAATACCAATTTTCCCAACTGCGAGCAATTCATGCCCAGAATACGTGCTACATTGCCTGCACGACCCCATCCCGAAATAAAGATACGATCTGTCTGCATAATCGCATCCACCAGAGCATCAATCTGCGTTTGATCAATTGTCTGAAATATTGCTGACACTTCCTGAGCCTGTATCCTCCGTTGTTCTGCTAAATTCATATTTCTCTCTCCTTCCCTCAGTGTATTATCTGAATTATTTTTTTCATTATAGCTTTTTCAGCACTGCAATGCAATGTTTGTACGGTTTCATTTTGTAAATATATATACAAAAAAATGCCGCAGCCACGCTGCAGCATTTTTGATCATCATTTACAAATCAAAGACTTTCCTGTCATTTCCTCCGGTTGCTCCAATCCCATCAACTCCAATAAAGTAGGAGCAAGGTCAGCCAATATGCCACCTTCTCTCAGCTTCGATTGCTGATGGCGTTTGCTTACCAGAATGCAGGGCACGACGTTGGTTGTATGCGCAGTAAAGGGGTTCCCTGTTTGAGGATCCGTCATCATTTCTGCATTTCCGTGGTCCGCAGTGATGATCACTTCGCCGCCCACTTCCTGAATAGCTTCCACGACTTTGCCTACACAGGTATCCACTGCTTCCACCGCTTTTACAGCTGCTTCCAAGACGCCAGTATGACCTACCATATCCGGATTTGCAAAATTCAGAATCATCAAGTCATATTCTTGCGACCGAATCAACTTTACAGCTTTTTCTGCCACTTCATAAGCACTCATTTCCGGCTGCAAATCATAAGTTGCCACTTTCGGAGAAGGAATCAATACACGATCTTCCCCTTCGTTAGGTGCTTCCACACCTCCATTGAAAAAGAAAGTGACATGCGCATACTTCTCCGTTTCCGCAATACGGAACTGTTTCAAGCCTTGCTTTGCAACATATTCTCCCAACGTATTTTTCAAACTCTGCGGTTTAAAAGCTACTTGTACATGACTAAAGGTCGCATCGTACTGCGTCATAGTCACATAATAAAGCGGGAAATACACTCTTTCAAAACCGTCGAAATCCGGTTCTGTCAACGCACGAGTAATCTCTCTGGCACGATCCGGGCGGAAATTGAAGAAAATCACTGAGTCTCCGCCTTGAATCCGTCCTACCGGGCAACCATTTTCCATAATTACTGTCGGCAATACGAATTCGTCCAGCACGCCATTGGCATAGGATTGCTCCATTGCTGCCACCGGGCAGGTGTTTTGCTCGCCCTCCCCCTTTACCATGGCTGCATAAGCTTTACTTACCCGTTCCCAACGATTATCGCGGTCCATTGCATAATACCGGCCACTGACTGTTGCTACCCGTCCGGTACCGATTCGTTCCAACCGTGCACACAGGTCTTCCATATACGCTTTGCCGCTGTCCGGCGGAACATCTCTGCCATCCATAAAGCAATGAATATACACTTTTTCCAGACCATTCTGTGCGGCCAACTTTACCAAGGCTTCCAGATGATCGATATGGCTATGCACGCCACCGTCAGAAAGCAATCCCAACAGATGCAAAGCACTGCCATTTTTCTTCACATTCTCTACTGCGCCGCAAAACGCTTCATTATTAAAGAAATCGCCATCGGAAATTGCCTTTGTAATGCGCGTCAATTCCTGATAAACAATACGGCCGGCTCCGATATTCAAGTGCCCTACCTCGGAGTTACCCATCTGGCCATCCGGCAAGCCTACCGACAGGCCGGACGCACCAATATAAGTACACGGATATTCCTTTTTCAAGGCATCAATATTAGGCGTATTTGCCAATTGCACAGCATTTCCTTCTCGTTCACTTCTCTCACCAAATCCATCCAGAATCATGAGAGCGGTAAATTTTTTCATAGTTTCTCCTTTAATTCGCTCAGTATTTTACGACTTTGGAGAAATCCTCTGCTTTCAAGCTGGCTCCGCCAATCAGGCCGCCATCGATTTCGCTCTGCGCCATCAATTCGGAAGCATTTTTGGGATTCATGCTGCCACCATACTGGATTCGTACCTTCTGCGCCGCTTCTTCACCATAAACCTGAGCAATTGCCCTGCGGATCGCGCCAATGGTCGCATTTGCTTCCTGTGCCGTTGCCGTTTTGCCAGTACCGATCGCCCAAATAGGCTCATAGGCAATTACCAACTGTTCCAACTGTTCTGCTTCAATCTCTTTTAAAGCCAGCTTAGTCTGCATGCCGACCAATTCATCGGTAATTCCGTTTTCCCGCTCTGCCAAGCTCTCACCGACACAGATAATGGGCTTCAAGCCTGCTGCCAAAGCCGCTCTTGCTCTCTTATTGACTGTGCAGTCGGTTTCGCCAAAATACTGACGGCGCTCGCTATGCCCGATAATGACATATTCCACACCCATAGCCAGCAACATATCTGCGGAAATTTCACCTGTAAAGGCACCGCTCTTTTCAAAGTGCACATTCTGCGCACCCAGCTTAATATTGGTACCTTTGATTACTTTTCCCACTGCATCCAGGCAGACAAAGGGCGGGCAAACTACAACTTCCGCCTCTGCATCCGCCACCAATGGCACCAATGCCTTTACCAGTTCTTCCGCTTCAGCGGGTGTTTTATTCATTTTCCAGTTTCCTGCGATGATAGGTCTTCTCATGATATCCTCCAAATCCTGTAATTATAACTTGCTTATTCCTTATCGTTCAGCGCAGCAATGCCGGGAAGCACTTTGCCTTCCAGGAATTCCAGAGAAGCGCCGCCGCCGGTAGAGATATGGCTCATCTTGTCGCCATAACCCAGGCTCTTCACTGCCGCAGCAGAATCGCCGCCGCCGATAATCGTTGTTGCATCTTTCACGTTTGCCATTGCTTCTGCAACCGCTTTGGTGCCGCCGGCAAAAGAGCTCATTTCTGCCACACCCATCGGTCCGTTCCAAATAATTGTCTTTGCCTTATTGATTTCTTCAGCAAAAATCATACGTGTAGAAGCGCCGATATCCAGAGCCATATAGCCATCAGGGATATTTTCCACAGGTACCATGACCGTCTTGGCATCATTATCAAACTGATCCGCAGCCACTACATCGCTGGGCAGCAAAATCTTGACACCTAAAGTCTTCGCCTTTTTGAGCAGTTCTTTTGCAGTCCCGATGCTATCCTGATCAACCAGCGAATTCTTCATGTTGATTTCCTGTGCTGCCAGGAAAGTATTAGCCATGCCGCCGCCGATAATCAGGCTGTCAACCTTATTGAACAGATTTTCGATTACACCAATCTTATCCGCAATTTTTGCACCACCCAGAATAGCAACAAAAGGCCGCTGAGGATTTTCAACCGCATTGCCCAGGAACTGAAGTTCCTTTTCAATGAGGAAACCGGCCACTGCCGGCAGATATTCCGCTACTGCAGCTGTAGAAGCATGTGCTCTGTGCACCGCACCAAAAGCATCATCCACATAAATATCGCCATAGCTTGCCAGCTTCTTGGCAAATTCAGGGTCATTCTTAGTCTCTTCTTTATGGAAACGCAGGTTTTCCAGCAAGACAACTTCGCCATTCTGCATATTGGCGACTGCTGCATCCGCGCTTTCTCCAACTACGTCAGTAGCAAAAGTCACCTTATTGGGCAGCAGCCCCTGTAAACGGCGCGCCACCGGAGCCAACGAAAATTCCGGTTTGAATTCTCCCTTGGGTCTTCCCAGATGCGAGCAAAGTACAACCTTCGCATTCTGATTCAACAAATACTGAATGGTGGGCAAAGCTGCCTGAATACGCGTCTCATCCGTAATCTCACCATTTTTCAGCGGGACATTGAAGTCTACGCGGACAAGCACCCGTTTGCCTGCTACGTCGATATCCTTGATCGTTTTTTTATTCATATGCTTTTATACTCCTTTTTTTGTATAAAATTAGGATAACCATTTGTTTGAGGAGATATCTTACCAAAGATACCCATTCTCCAGTTTCTATTTTAAATAGAAAGCCTTTTTCCGTCAATAAAATTTTCGTTTTTCAGCGCAGATCCGGATAACCCAACTGGCGTAATGCCTCATAAACTGCAATGGCAACCGAATTAGAAAGATTCAGAGAGCGCAAAGTATCCCGCATGGGAATGCGCACCGCTTCTTCCGGATGCCCATACACCAGATATTCCGGCAAACCGGCGCTTTCCTTGCCGAAAATCAGGTAATCTCCATCCCCGTAAGTCACTTCCGAATGCCGACGGGCAGCTTTGGTAGAAAAATACCAGAATCGGCCTTTTCCGCGATTTTGTTCTAAAAACGCATCCAGATTTTTATATACCGTCAAATCCAATTTATCCCAATAATCCAGCCCCGCCCGCATCAAATGCTTCTCGTCGATAGAAAATCCCAGCGGTTCCACCAGATGCAGCCGCGCGCCCACCACTGCGCAGGTACGCGAAATATTACCTGTATTACCGGGGATTTCCGGTTCTACCAACACGATATTCAACATAATAATCCGACTTGCTTCCTTCCGACTTATTTCAACAAAAACCCAAGCGCCCGTGCTCTGGCTTCTCCGTTCTTGTTTCTTTTATAAAGTGCCGATAAAATCCCGTATACGCTGCATTGCTTCCTGCAGATTGTCCATTGAGGTTGCATAAGAGCAGCGAATAAATCCTTCTCCGCTGGCTCCAAAAGCCGTTCCGGGGACGCATGCCACATGATGTTCCAAAATCAATCGGCGGCAAAACTCTTCAGAAGTCAAGCCTGTCCATGAAATATTGGGGAAAGCATAAAACGCACCCCGTGGCTCAAAACAGGAAAAGCCCATCTCACGGAAACTTTGTACAACATATACTCTGCGGCGATTATAATTGCGCACCATTTCACGCACCTGATAGTAATCCTTCATCATTTCAGTGCGCAAAGCCTCTTCGCCGGCCTTTTGACTCATAATTGGTGCGCAAAGCATGGTATATTGATGGATTTTAAGCATCGCATCAATCACCGGTTTGGGACCTGCCGCATATCCCAGGCGCCAACCCGTCATAGCAAATGCTTTGGAAAATCCATTGATCAGCAATGTCCGGTCTTCAAATCCTTCGGCAAAGGAAACGTGATTGCGCCCATAAGTCAATTCCGCATAGATCTCATCGGCAATCACAAACAGATTGTGCTTCAGGGCAATATCCTGTATCGCAACAATATCCTCTGCAGAGAGTACCGCACCGGTGGGATTATTGGGGTACGGAATAACTAATACCTTGCTTTTGGGGGTAATGGCCCGTTCAATATGCTCCGGTTTTATTACAAAATCATCTTTCTCTTCCGTCACAATCGGAACACTGATGCCATGAGCAAAGCGCACGCCAGGTTCATAAGATACATAGGAAGGAGCAGGAATCAATACTTCATCTCCCGGATTCAGCAAGGCACGGAATGCCAGGTCCAAAGCTTCACTGGCACCTACTGTCACCAGCATCTGCTCCGGTTTGTAATGTACATTAAAACGCTCTGCAAGATACTTTTCAATGAGGCTACGCAATTCCAGCGTACCGCTGTTGGAAGTATAATGCGTCTCCCCGCGTTCAATAGAATCGATCGCTGCCTGACATACGTTCCAGGGCGTAACAAAATCCGGTTCCCCTACGCTCATGGAAATGACATCTTTCATGTCACTGGCAATATCAAAGAATTTGCGTATACCGGAAGGCGGCACCGCACTGACAGATTCGGCAATTAACTGCTGTGTATTCACGGAGTTACCACCAATCTGCTTTGTTTCTCAACCTTATCAAAAACAACGCCGTTTTCTTTATATTTACGCATAATAAACAAAGTCTCCGTGCTGCGCACTCCTTCCAGCACAGAAAGTTTTTCCCAGACGAATTTTGATATTTCCTTCATCGTTCTTGCTTCTACGCGAATAGAAAGATCATATCTGCCTGACATCAAATACAGTGCTTTTACTTCAGAAAAACGATAAATACGCCGCGCAATATCTTCATAGCCGAAATCCAGCTTTGGTTCCACTTTGATTTCAATCATAGCTTCCGCGGGGGCGTGTTCTCCCATAGCTTCGGAATTGAGAATTGCGCTATATTTCATAATAATCCCCTGCGCTTTCAATTCGGCGATGGCAGCAGCCACTTGCTCTTCTGCTATGCCCAGCATGGCGGCGATGGTCTGGTTGCTGATGGTTGCATCATCACGTAGGATTTCCAGTATTTCGTGCTTGATATCCATATTTGCCTCCCTTAAACAGTAATTGAATTATATTAGTATAGTATATAACATTCCTCTATGGAAATCAAACAAAAGCGGCACGCTTTTTCCGTGCCGCCCTTATTTGCGCTTTCAGCAATTTTCCTTGAATTTACGATACTGTTCAGCATCCGCCGCTTCCACCATTGCTTCCAGTTCCGCATCTGAAAACATGGTATTCCGGCCTTCTGCATAGCTGCCATCCATGATTTGCCGGACCTTTTCCACCAGCTCGCTGCGCTTATCCACACACAGTTCCTGAGGCAGATTAAAGTGCGTATTAATCCAATAAGCAATACTGGCCACTCCGGAATGTTCTCCCAGCATCACGCCCACCGGCCGGTTCAAGATTTTCTTGGTATCAAAAATGTTATAAATTTCCTCATCCTTGAGTATTCCATCCGCATGGATACCTGCACGGGTAGAATTAAAATCCGATCCCACAAAAGGTGTTTTTGGATCGATCTTATATCCGATTTCCTTTTGGAAATAATCAGCAATCTCAGTAATCACTTCCAGACGCATTCCGCCGTCGTTTCCAATCAGCTGCGCATATTCCATAGCCATCGCTTCCAACGGGCAATTGCCGGTGCGCTCCCCGATTCCCAAAAGCGAACAGTTAACGCCGGAGGCTCCATATAACCAGGCCGTCGCTGCATTGACTACAACTTTATGGAAATCGTTATGGCCATGCCACTCCAGCAATTGGGAAGGCACGCCGGCATAAAAACGCAATCCATATACAATACCTGCCACACTTCTCGGCAAAGCTGCTCCCGGATAAGGCACTCCATATCCCATCGTATCGCACATACGAATTTTAATCGGCACGCCCGTCTCCTGCATAATGCGCATTAATTCAGTCACAAAAGGCACTACAAAACCGTAGAAATCAGCTCTTGTAATATCCTCAAGGTGGCACCGGGGGCGAATACCATAGGATATTGCATCCTTCACAATTCCCAGATATTTATCCATCGCCTGCCGCCGCGTCAAGCCCATCTTATTGAAAATATGATAATCAGAGCAGGAAACAAGAATTCCCGTCTCCTGAATACCTATGCGCTTTACCAACTCAAAATCATTTTTGCTGGCCCGAATCCAAGTCGTAATTTCCGGAAAATCGTAATCCATCTCCATACACTTTTCCAGCGCCTTGCGATCCTTTTCCGTATATACAAAAAATTCACTCTGACGAATCACGCCACGCTTGCCGCCCAGCTTATGCATCAATTTATAGAGATGTAAAATCTGGTCTGCCGTAAAAGGCTGCATAGCCTGCTGGCCATCACGAAAAGTTGTATCTGTAATCCAGATATGATCCGGGAAATGCATAGGAACCAATCTGTGATTAAATCGTGTCTTAGGTACCTGATCATAAGGGAAACTATCCCGGAACAGCACAGGCTGTTCCACATCCTGCAGATTATAGTAATAGTCATGTTCCTGCAGGAGATTCGTTCTTCTATACTGTTTTTCTACATTCATATTACAATCCTCAATTCAATTCACCAAAAAATTCTCTGATTCTGCCAATTCCCTTTTTAATATTCTCTTCGGAAGTTGCATAAGAAAGGCGCATATACCCTTCTGCCCCAAAGGCTATTCCGGGAACTACAGCCACCAGCTTTTCCTTCAGCAGCAGCTCTGCAAACTGCACAGAATTTTCAATCCGCACGCCCCGATAACATTTCCCAAATGCGCTTTTAATATTAGGCAGGACATAAAATGCTCCCGCAGGCATTTGGCAGCTCACTCCGGGGATTTCATTCAACAGCTGATAAATCAGCTTTGCCCTTGCAGCAAAAGCAGTCACCATTTCCTTCATATCATCTTTAGGCCCAAGCAGCGCTGCCAATGCCGCATGTTGGGAAATAGAGCTGGGGTTCGAGGAACTATGGCTCTGGTAGCTGGTCATAACCTTTGCCAACGCCGGATCACTAATGGTATACCCCATCCGCCATCCGGTCATGGCAAACGCTTTGCTCATGCCGTTTACAATAACCGTTCTTTCTTTTGCATCCTCGGAGATACCGGCAATAGAAATCATATCACCCTGATAGCACAATACATCATAGATTTCATCCGATACAATCACCAAATCATATTTCTGCGCAATTTGCGCAATTTCTTCCAAACTTTCACGGGAGTAAACATTGCCGCAGGGGTTGGAAGGGTTGTTGACAATAATTGCCCGTGTCCGTTCTGTAACCGCTTCTTCAATTTTGGAAATATCCGGCTGAAAATGATCTTCTTCCTTGGCTTCTACAATTACAGGTGTACCCGAAGCCATTTTTACCAATTCCGGATAGGTTACCCAATAAGGGGAAATGATGATTACCTCATCACCCGGATCCAGAATAGCCTGAAAGATATTATAGAGAGATTGTTTTGCTCCATTGGAAACTACAACGTTAGCAGCTGTATAAGAAAGTCCATAAACCTGGCGATAACGTTCCGCTATGGCTTCGCGCAACTCCATAATACCAGGAACCGGCGTATATTTCGTATAACCTCTGTCGATGGCCGCTTTAGCCGCTTCTTTTATATAAACTGGGGTATCGAAATCAGGCTCTCCCACTCCAAAGCTGACAACATCCTGTCCTTGTGCTTTCATTTCTTTGGAAAGTGTGTCAATACCCAAAGTGAGAGATGGGGAAATACCCATTGCCTTTTTAGAAAATTTCATATCTATGATCCTCCAACCATGTAATGTCTACGCAATGTAACACCAATAATAATACACCGTTCTTATAAATGCAAGCCTTTTTTGCATATTTTATCTTCAAAAATTGCAAAAAGTTCCGATTTTTATTTTTAATTGCATTTTATCATCTCATTTTTGAATGAAATCTTCTCATTTTTTTGCATTCTTTTCATTTTCTTTGTTCATAAACAATAACTTTCACTATAGCAGTTCTATCGAAAACAAACGACTTCAACAGCTTTATAACAGCTTTTACGGCATTTGATAAAAAGTGTATAGGCCCTGCTTCCACCTCCTCTCCTCCACATAGTTGACAAGCCTGTTTTGATTGTATATATTATATATATACAGTAGATACGGGGTGTGTATTTTGGATTTATGGATTAACAATAAAAGTGGAGCTCCGATTTATGAGCAGATTTATTTACAGATCAAATCGCAGATTATCAATGGTACGTTGCAGGAAGATGCCGCCCTGCCTTCCATCAGAAATCTGGCCAAAGATTTGCGAATCAGTGTTATTACCACCAAACGGGCATATGATGAGTTGGAAAAGGATGGATTTATTTACACTGTTGCCGGAAAGGGGTGCTTTGTCGCTCCCAAAAATGTCGAGCTGCTGAGAGAAGAAAATCTCAAAAAGATAGAAGCATATATTGAAGAAATTATGCGGCTCGCCGCTTCCTGTAATCTCGAAAAATCCGACATCATTGAGATGATCCATTGCATAACGGAGGAATGAATATGCATGCAATCGAAATCAGACATTTATCCAAATCATATAAAGATTTCACACTGGAAGATGTTTCGTTAACCCTTCCGCAGGGATGTATTATGGGGTTGATAGGTGAAAACGGTGCCGGCAAAAGCACTGTCATCAAACTCATCCTCAACATGATCGAAAAAGATGAGGGCACCATCTCCCTCTTTGGCAAAGACCATCAGGATAGTATCCATTTAGCAAAAGAAGAGATCGGCGTCGTGCTCGACGAAGTTGGTCTGCCGGGATGTCTGACCCCTGTCCAGATCGGCAAGGTGATGCGGCATGTATTTCAGCATTGGGATGATGCTGAATATACCAGATACCTTACAACTTTTGATTTACCCAGGCATCAAAAATTTAAAGAATTCTCCCGTGGAATGAAAATGAAGTTGGGAATTGCCATCGCACTGAGTCACCATCCGAAGCTGCTCATTTTAGATGAAGCAACTTCCGGGCTCGACCCTGTCATCCGAGATGAGATACTGGATATTTTCAATGAATTCACCCGGGATGAAACTCATTCCATACTGATCTCTTCTCATATTGTCAGTGATTTGGAGAAGATCTGTGATTATATTGCCTTCTTGCATCAAGGCAAACTGCTTTTGTGCGCTGAAAAAGATATGCTGAAAGCTGAATACTGCCTGATCCATTGCTCTGCCGCGCAGTTGGCGGAAATCCCCTCCGATGCTATCCAGGGTGTAAAGAAAAATATTTATGGGGCAGAGGCTATCGTCAGGCGTGATCAAGTACCTACAGACATGGAAATCCATCCGATCGACATTGAACAACTGTTCATATTTATGGCAAAGGAGACAGATATATCATGAAAGGACTTTTACTGAAAGACTACTATACAGCAAAGAATTATCTTCGTTCTTTATTTTTGGTCGCATTCGTTTTTATCGCAGCTTCCTTTTTTAACGATTATGTGTTTTTTCTTTACTATCCATGCATTTTTTCCAGTACCGCTGCTATGACTCTGATTTCCTATGAAGAAAAGGATCGGTGGAACATCTATGCGGAAACGCTTCCCTGCAGCAGAGTGCAGATCGTATCTTGCAAATACATAGTCAGTCTCATTTTTGGTACCTTAACTGCCATCGCACTTCTTTTCGTGCAGACTGCTGCCATGTTATACCGGAAAACATTTGCTTTCGGCCAAATCGCAGAATTAGCCTTAAACTTTATTCCCCTGTTGCTATTGCCATCGGCCATTCTTTTACCGCCCGTTTATAAATTCGGTGCAGAAAAAGGGCGTATTGCATATTACATTATAATCGGCAGTTTTTGCGCTATCCTTGGCATTTGGAATCCGTCTGAAGGCATTCCTGCGTTTTCCTTCACGCCTGCCATAAATCTCATTGTCGGAATTGCTTCCATCCTCCTTTTCGGAATATCATGGATCCTATCCATCAAACTTTATCAAAAACGCGAATTGTAAACAGCATAATAAAACGGCATGATTCTGATATCATGCCGTTTTCGTTTACTCAAGTTTCATTCCAAAAGGATTTTTGCTTATTCCGATTGAACAGTTTCTTCCTGTTGCGGAAGTTCCAACATAGAAGTGCAGTGTGGACAGCGAGTTGCGTCCTCTGCAATTTCGCTTCTGCAATAGGGGCACAGCCGCTTCTCCTTCTCTTCCTCCTGCGGTTCGTTCTTCTTTGCACGTTCCCGCAGAGTGCTGATAGTCTTGGTCACAGCAAAAATCACCAACGCAATCAGCAGGAAGTTAATAATGGCCGCAATAAAAGAACCATATTTGAGCATTGCCGGCGTCTTTCCTGCATCAATTGCTGCCTGAATTGCCTCATCACTGGCCAGCTTAATCGTCAACGATGAAAAATCCAGGCCGCCCGTCAATACACCCAACAGCGGCATGAAAATATCATTGACCAAGGAGTTGACAATTGCGGTGAAGGCACTGCCGATGATAACACCGACAGCCATATCCAGCACATTGCCGCGCGAAATGAATGCTTTGAACTCTCCAAATAATTTTTTCATCTTATTTTTCTCGCATTTCTGCCAAATTTTTCGGCAGATTTAATCCTGTGTCAGTATTGCACGAATTCGGCGCACACCTGCAGAAGAGCTCTGTTCTTTTTGGATTTTGAATTTGCCTAATTCACCCGTATGTGCTGCATGAGGTCCGCCACAGATCTCCTTGCTCCAGCCTTCGATATTATATACTTTTACAACATCGCCATATTTGGAGCCAAATACGCCTGTTGCATTTTGTTCTCTTGCTTCTTCCAGGCTCATCTCCTTGCATTCTACGGTCACGTCCGCTGCAATTGCCTCGTTGACAAAATCTTCGACCGCCTGTTTCTCCTCAGCCGTCAATGGGCGGGGGAAACTGAAGTCAAAGCGCAAGCGCTCTGCCGTAATATTGCTGCCTTTCTGCATAATAGTATCATCAGCCAAAACTTTTTTAAGGCCGGCCAGCAACAGATGCGTCGCGGTATGCAGGCGTGCAGTGGCCTCTCCGGTATCTGCCAGGCCGCCCTTGAATCTCTGTTCGGCACCGGCATGGGATTTTTCCTGATGCTTTTTAAATGCCTCTTGATAACCCGCTTCGTCAACGGTAAATCCCTTTTCTGCCGCCAGTTCCATGGTAAACTCAATGGGGAAACCAAATGTATCATACAGGCGGAAAGCGCTCTTCCCGGGGATTTCCTTTGTTTTCAGATAAGTGACCAGCTTATCAAACTCTTTCATTCCCTGGTTAATCGTGCGGGAGAAGCGTTCCTCTTCCTGGGCAATTTCGCTTAAAATTTTCTCGCGATTTGCTTCCAACTCAGGATAGATATCTCCATACTGAGTGATCACCTGCTGAGCAACCTGAGGTAATCCGCCTTGCTCAATACCCAATTTCATAGCAAAACGAATCGCTCGCCTGAGCAATCTGCGCAATACATATCCCTGATCCACATTGGAAGGAGTAACACCTTTCTCATCACCGATGATAAAGGTTGCGCACCGCACATGATCGGCCACAATGCGGAACGCCTTTGTGGTTTCCTCATCATCTTCATAATTTTTGCCCGAAAGTTCACTGATCTTAGCCAGAATATCTGCAAATACATCCGTATCATAGACCGATTTCTTTCCCTGCAGAATGCATATGGTTCGATCGAGCCCCATGCCGGTATCTACATTTTTGTGTGCCAGCGGCTCAAACTCGCCTTTTTCATTCTTATTATATTCCATAAAGACGTCATTCCAGATCTCCAGATACTTTCCGCAGGAGCAGGAAGGATCGCAGTGGTCGCTGCATGCGGGCTTGCCGGTATCGATAAACATTTCGGTATCCGGGCCGCACGGACCGGTCACACCTGCCGGGCCCCACCAGTTGTGTTCTTTACCAAGGAAGAAAATATGGCTCTCTTCCACGCCCATATCTCTCCAATGCTGATAGGATTCCATATCGCGGGGAGCATTTTCATCTCCTGCAAAACAAGTAAAATACAGTTTGTCCTTAGGAATGCCCAACCATTTTTCATCGGTCAGGAACTCAAAGCTCCAGGAAATTGCCTCTTTTTTAAAATAATCACCCAACGACCAGTTGCCCAACATTTCAAAAAACGTGCAATGGGAAGCATCGCCCACTTCATCAATATCGCCGGTACGCACACATTTCTGCACGTCGGTCAATCTTGTGCCTGCCGGATGCTTTTCACCCAACAGATAGGGAACCAACGGATGCATGCCCGCTGTTGTAAACAGCACGGTAGGGTCGTTTTCCGGGATCAAAGAGGCAGAGGGAATTATAGTATGACCCTTGGATTTAAAAAATTCCAACCAAAGGCTCCGAAGTTGTCTGCTTGTCAATTGTTTCACTGATGTATTCTCCTGTTAAAATATGATATGATACTGTTAAGAATCGTTTTATGATGTTTAGGGCAGTATGCATTCCGCTCCTGCCTATACAAAATAAATTATATTATCGTATAGCGCAGATTGTCAATCTTAATGGTACTTTTTCGCAGAAAAAGCCTTTTGCACTCTACGTTCTCCTGAAAGGAAGTATTTTTTATGGATCAAAGCAAATCATCCTCCCATCTGCATCAAGGTCATCGCAGCAGACTGCGAGAGCGCTTTGCCATAGCCGGTCTGGAAAGCTTCGCTGATCATGAAGTGCTGGAACTGATTCTGTCCTACGCGCGGCCCCGCATAGATACCAATCAATTGGCCCATCGCTTGCTCAATACGTTCGGCTCCCTTTCTGCGGTACTACATGCGGAGAAAGAAGAGTTATGCAAAGTTTCCGGCATTGGAGAAATTTCCGCTTCTTTGTTACTCCTGTTCGCTCCTGTCGCTCATCGGCTTTTCGCACAGCAAAATGAGGAAACCTTTCTTTCCACCAGCACTCAGGCAGCTAAATACATTTCTTCTCTGCTGTTCGGGCGCAAGACTGAATGTCTGTATCTGATTTGTTTGGACACTTCTTACCGCGTGCTCCATAAATGCATCGTCATGGAAGGTTCTGTCGATTCTGTTCCCGTTTCGGCACGGGAAATTGCCGCTATTGCGCTGCGCCACAACGCTTCCCGCTTGATTCTTGCACATAATCATCCTGGCGGCAATGTGCTGCCCAGCCGCCAGGATATCGCTGTCACTCAGGAATTGGTACAAACTCTTTCACGGCTCGAAATTCAATTAAGTGATCATATCATTGTTTGCGGGCAAAAATATTATAGTTTTGCAGATAAGCGCTCTCATATCAATACTCTGTTTACGCACTCTCTCGATTCCGCTGCCGACAGCAGTTCAGGCATTGCTTATGCTTCCGAAGCAGAATCATCAGAAACATAATTCCGCTTTTCCACATCTTGTAAAATGATGATTTCTTCTGTCAATTTATGTTATAATATAAACTAATTTTACAGGAGAATATTTTTTATTACCAATGAAGCTTTTTTTCTTTGATTATGATGGCACGCTTCATCAGCGTGGAACCGAAGGTATTTCACAACGCACTCGTCGGGCGCTCCAGGCTTTACGGCAACAGGGGCATAAAATCATCCTATGTACCGGAAGATGTTATGGGCATCTTCCTAAAGCAGCGGTGGAGTTGCCTTTCGACTGTTATGCCACTGCCTGCGGTGCCGCTACATTTATTAACGGGACTTTGGCCTGGGAACGCCGCCTGGATTCCAAGCTGCTGTTGCAACTGCTTCAATTATTCGAACATTGGCAATTAGATGGTGCTGTGGAAGGAGAAAAACGGATTTTATTCTATCACCGCGCATCGACTGAGCCGGATATCGTCCCCGAAGTACATTCCTTTTCTGAATACGCCGCTCAATTCCGGGACATGCCAGTACATAAACTGACTTTATTCCAGGTCCCCATGCCCAAAGAAGTGGAGACTTTTATTATGCAACATAACCTTTCTATTATTAATAACAGCAATGTTTATTATGAAATAATACAAAAAGGCCAGCATAAAGGAAAAGCCATTGAAGATATTGCCGCTTATTACCACGTTCCGATCTCGAGCACATACTGTTTTGGGGACAGTATGAATGATGCAGCTATGCTGCGCACTGCCGGGCATAGTGTTGTAGTAGGCAACGCACCGGTAGAAGTACAAGCGTTGGCAGGAGAAGTAACTTCTTCCGTACAGGAAGACGGCGTAGCTTGCTGGATTGAAAATTTTTTACATCTGAATTCTTGAAAAGATGGATTTTTGAAAGCGCGTAAGCGCTTTTTTTATTTCCAATATTTTTCAGAAAAAAAAGATTTTACCAGAGTATATTGACGATTTTCGGGAAAATTATAGATAACGCAGCAATAAAAATCTGCCGCGTCCGCAGCGCTTCTTGCCTGCACTATAAAAATGGAGGTGAAAATATGGCTAAGTCATCCGGCAAATCCAGCCGTGTCGTAGTTCCCGAGGCAAAGGAATATTTGAATAATATGAAGTTCGAAATTGCTAAGGAACAGGGCATTAACCTGAAAGAAGGCTACAATGGCGACCTGACTGCAAAGCAGAACGGCACCGTCGGCGGTTACATGGTAAAAAAAATGATCGAACAGTATCAGAAATAAGTAAAACAAGCATAAATACTGCAGAAAGGAGGCTATATCGATGGATTCCAGAAACAATAACAGCAACAAGCTCACGGTAGATGCTGCTGCTGCAAGACAGAAGATGGAAAACATGAAGTATGAGATTGCAAACGAGATCGGAGTCGACCTCAAAAAAGGCTATAACGGCGATCTTACTTCCAAAGAAGCCGGTTATGTAGGCGGCTATATGGTCAAGAGAATGATCGAAGAGGTTGAAAAGTCCATGGCCAATAAGTAAAGTGGCTTTTCCAAAAGCGGAGGGAAATCCCTCCGCTTTTTATTTCCTTATAATTTCATAATCGCCATTCAATACCAACCAGTTTTGTGGGAAAGGCCGCATCAAATTCCAATATGCCACGCCATAAAGATCATAGGCTTCTGCCAAAGCCAATTTTTCCCGCACACTTCGCGCATCCTCAAACCAGACAACATGTTGCTCTCCTCCCTGCCAATAATAAAAATAGGGAGCCTGGGCCGTATAGTCATATTCTATTTGCGCCTGTTTGGCAATGGCTAATTGGATTGCTTCCTGAGGTCCCAGTGAACGGGCAGCGCGCCCCTGCTGATAGGGAAGAATCCAGTCGTATCCATATGCTGGAATACCCAAATAGATTTTTTCTGGCGGAATTTCCGTCAAAGCATACCTGACCACTTCCTCTACTTTATTGATTGGAGCCACAGCCATCGGCGGTCCATAAGTATAGCCCCATTCATAAGTCATCAGCAGCACACGGTCGGCCGCACTGCCCAATCCCTGATATTGATGCCCTTCATACAAGATTCCCCTCTGTGTCGCTGATGTTTTGGGAGCCAATGCCACGATCACTTCATATCCCAATGCATTGACGGCTATCCGTAACTCTGTTACCAATTGAATATATGCTTCTGCTTCCTCTGCCGGCACAAACTCAAAATCAATATCCACCCCTTCATACCCTTTTTCCTGTACTACGCGCACCACTTGTTCTATAAAATTGCTTTGTGCATCAGGATTTTCCAGAAGAGCCGTAGAAAGTGTATTATCAAAGTACCCTTCTGCATTCAAGCTGGAAATATGCATGACCGGCGCCACGCCATATTCCTTTGCTATTCGAATCATTTGTGTATCATCGGGCGCAAACAAATTGCCTTCGCCATCGATCCCATAAGTAAAAACGGTTAAGTATGTCAAATACGGCAATACCCGCCGCAACTCTCCCTGTTCAATAAACGGATATGCATATCCGTTTACTGCCAGTTTCCCCTGCCTCTGTGTATTCAGAAAAATGGTCAACACCTGACCCGGATAAATCAAAGCTTTTCCATTTAATTCCGGATTGTTGCGCAGCAGTGCATCCACAGTCGTACCATACTGCCGCGCAATCTCCAACAGCGATTCCCCGGCAGCAACGGTGTGTACCTGGCTGGGGATCTGTATGACCAGCGTCTGCCCTACAGCCAGGCTGTTTCCATCCGTCAGCCTGTTGTCGGCAATGATTTTTTCCGCACTTATTCCATATTCCGCCGCAATGGAATAGACGCTGTCTCCCGGCATTACCACATAAATTACCATCTGCATAACTCCATTTTCATTTTTATTGTATGGATATGCATCTCAAAAGAAGTTCATACAAAAAAACGGCACGAATATTTCGTGCCGTTTCTATTTATTGCAAATTACTTAAGCGGAGCAGAACCATCGAAATCCAGATTTGCTTCGATTGCTGCATCAATCGCTGCCAGCTGTGCATCCGACAAAGTCCAATCAAACGTTGCGCAGTTTTCCACTGCTTCTTTTACATTGCGTACACCGCACAAAGCTGTGGAAACGTAATCTTTCTGGGTAGACCAGTTGATTGCGATTTGCGGCAACGGCTTACCCGTCTCTGCGGAAATCTCATCCATAACCTTCAGGACATTCATCACTTTGCTGAAGTGAGGCTCTTTAAAGAACGGATAGAAACCGTTTCTCGGATCCCCTTCACCAAAGACCGGCGGTGTGCGGAATGTACCGGTGAGAATTCCAGCACCCAAAGAACCATAGGTAAAGGTATCGATTCCGCGCTCATGGCACCATTTCATCAGACCCTCGTCACGGCGCACTACCATTGAATAAGGAGGCTGAATCGCATCAATCTGTGTAGTCTTTTCGCATTCCATAATCTGTTCTTCATCAAAGTTGGAAAGGCCTACAAAGCGAATCTTGCCCTGTTTTTTCAAGGTATTGAGCGCTTCCATTGTTTCTGCAAAAGGCGTATCATAATCCGGCCAATGTACAAAATAGAAGTCGATATAATCAGTACCCAGGCGGCGAAGCGATTGTTCGCATTCATACAGTACACTGCCGTAACTGCTGTCACGCCCGTCGGAATCTCCGGTTCTGACTGCTTTCAGCGTCGTTCCCGTTACACCAAATTTGGTGGAAATAAAGAACTTAGAGCGGTCAAGGCCCTTAATCGCCTTACCAACTATCTTTTCTGAATAACCTTCGCCATAGCAGGGAGCCGTGTCAATCAGGTTGACACCGCCATCCAGCATTGCTCGAATTGCATCAATGGAATCCTGATCGTTGACATCGCCATAACCGGAAGCACCGGTCGCCCATGTTCCCACTGCCAATGCGGAGACATCCACATTGGAATTCTTGAAGTGTTTGTAACGCATAAAATACCCTCTTAATTTAATATTTTGGAGCACGCATTTGCCGCTCCAATCATTATCTTCTTATATGTCTATTATAGGCCGAATCCATATTCCTTGCAAGTAAAATCCTGTTTTTCCGGATTTGCTTTCAAAATCGAATTATGCTAATATATGTGTTGGTTTGAAATTTTTAATAATTTAGGAGGAATTTATGACAATTACATCCATCAATGATGTCACCAAGCTCAACAACGGCGTCCTGATGCCTCGTTTTGGCCTGGGCGTTTGGAAAGCAAAGGGGCAGGAAGTCGTCGATGCCGTAACATGGGCAATTGAAGCCGGCTATCGCCATATCGATACGGCCGCTGTTTACGGCAATGAAAAAGAAGTGGGAATTGCACTTCAAAACTGCGGAATCAGCCGGAAGGATCTGTTCATTACTTCCAAAGTTGCCAAAATGGGCTATAAAGAAGCACTGGATTCCATGGATCAGACTTTATGCGACCTGCAGACCGATTACGTCGATCTGTTTCTCATTCACTGGCCTCATCCTGAGCAGGGCGATACTTATCTGGAAATGTGGCGTGCCATGGAGCGCATCTATAAAGAAGGAAAAGCCCGTGCCATCGGCGTTGCAAACTTCTATGCGGAATATCTACAGCGCATTATAAATGAATGCAGCATCAAACCGGCAGTCAATCAGTTTGAATGCCATCCTTATTATCAGATGCCCGAATTGCAAGCTTTCTGCAAAAATAATGAAATCCAATATGAAGCATATTCCCCGCTGGCCGGCGGAGCCGTATTTGGAGATGACCGCTTTGCTCCTATCGCAGCAAAATATGGAAAAGATGTCGCTCAGATTATTCTCCGTTGGGAACTGCAGCGCGATATCGTCGTGATCCCCAAATCCGTTAAGCAAAAACGAATCCTTTCTAATATGGATGTTTTCGATTTTGAATTAGAAGAAGCGGATATGAAATTATTGGATGCCATGGATATCAACACCAAAATAACCTGCGCAAGACCGGATCAACTTTGGCCGGATTTTCTTGCCGAGAAGGAAGCCAGAATGGCAGCCGGAGCTCGTTTCTGATTTACAACACATCAAGGCAGCGAATCGCTGCCTTTTTTATTTATCCTTTATCTCAACCATGGTACAATAAAAGTAAATTTGCATCTTAAGGAAGGTATTTTTATGAAACATACGATTTCCTGTTACGGCACTTCGTTAAGCGCTGATACCCGCGGTGCCGAGCTCTGTTCTTATACGGATGTACATGGCTGCGAGCGTCTATGGGAGGGAGACCCCTCTATTTGGTCAGGACATGCTCCCGTACTCTTTCCAATTGTTGGGGCTCCTGTCAATCATCAGGTTCGTTTTGCCGGTCAGACATATCCTATCCATAAGCACGGTTTTATGATGATGCGGGAATTCACTCTGGTTGAACAAGGAAATGATTTTCTGCATTTTTCAGCTTCTGCCGATGATCAGACTCTTCGTTCTTATCCCTACGCTTTTCGGTTGCACATTCAGCATACTCTGTTGTCGCAAGGTTTTTCTACCGAATTCTGCATTCAAAATGAGGATACTCGCCCCATGCCCTATTGCATCGGCGGGCACCCCGGTTTCCGTTGCCCGATGGAACCCGGCGCTGCTTTCGAGGATTATCTGTTGCGTTTTGAAAAACCCGAAAATGGCCAAATCGCCATTTGCCCGGATGGTGAATTGATTCGCGGCCACGAAGTACTTTCCCCGTTGGCCGGAGGCAGAGAACTTCCATTGCATCACAGCTATTTTGATGAGAAAGATGCTCTCATTTTCACTTCTTTGGCTTCCCGCCAGGTAGATTTGATTCATCGCAAAAGCCAAAAGGGAATTCGTTTCCGTTTCGATGATTTCGACGTATTGGGTGTGTGGACCAAGCCCGGTGCACGCGCCGACTATCTTTGCCTGGAACCTTGGGTGGGCCTTAATGCTTATGAGGGAGAGAGCGGTGATTTTGAACAAAAACCGTTTGTCCGCACTGTGTTGCCGGGGCAAAGCCATCGTCTGGTTTTTACAGCCTCTATTTTAGAGTAAAAGCGTTTTATTTATGACATGGAAAATCGTTTTGGCCGAATCGCCAAATCAGAAAACTGAGGCAGCTGCGTGTATCCTGCGCGCTCTGCCCGACTGGTTTTGAAATATTCAGGCACGGGAATCTTATATTGAGCAAAGTGCAGCTCTTCCCGTACTCATAGCCTACGACAGGCAGCAACCCATCGGTTTCCTTGCACTGCAGGAAACTTCTCCCTTTGCTTGTGAAATCTGTGTTATGGGAGTTCTTCCTGCTTAGCATCGCCATGGCATTGGAACCGCACTGATGCAGCAGGCAATTGCCTATTGCAAAAAGCAGAGTTATGCTTTATTGCATGTAAAAACGCTGGATTCCTCCTGTTCTGATGCCGGATATGCGCGCACGCGCGCCTTTTATCGTGCTCAAGGTTTCCTGCCATTGCAATGTTTGCCCGAATACTGGGATCAGGATAATCCCTGTCTGTTAATGGTGCTCCTCTTTCAGGCCAACCATGATCTATTTTTCAAAAATTCTTTTATTATGAATTTCTGTTCTGCATAACTATCTGCTCTTTTCTGTGAGCAGTTACTAAAATCATTTTCAAATAAAAGGACAGAACTGCAAAAAAAGTTCTGTCCTTTTCATTCATTTTTCGTTTATGTTTCATTTATGTTTCATTTATGTTTCATTTTGCATAACAGCATTATAAGTTTTTCTGGCCACTCCCAGTTCCTCATTGGCGGGAATTACAAATACTCTCAATTTGCTTCCTGCTCCGCTCACTTCACAAATACGCCCTTTCTCCGCTTGCCCGGGCTGCGTCGCTCCCAAATAGCCAAAATAAGAAAGTACCTCGCCGCGCACCAAGCTGCTATTCTCTCCTACACCGCCGGTAAAAGCAATTGCATCTATGCCTCCCAATAATGCTGCATACCCGCCGATATACCGAGCAATCTCCCGGCAATAAATCCGAATAGCCAGCTGCGCACGAGTATTACCCTGTGCTGCGGCCCGCTCTAAATCCCGCATATCGCCGCTGATTCCCGATATCCCCTTCAGCCCGCTTTGTGATTCCAGAGCTTCCTTTACCTGTTCCAGCGTCCATCCCTCTTTTTGTACCATATGAAAGATAATAAAAGGGTCGATATCGCCACAACGATTTCCTTGCGGCACTCCGGCCTGCAGAGACAACCCAAAGCTGGTATCCACACCTTTCCCATCTGCAATCGCAGCCAGAGAACTGCTTCCGCCCAAATGACAGGAAACAGCCCGATATGTATTACCCAACTTTTCTTTCAACACTTCTGCCACATAAGCATGTGAAGCACCGTGATAACCATATCGACGCACACCGTATTGTTCCTGCCATGCATAAGGCAGCGCATAAGTATACGCTTCCGGCGCCATTGTCTGATGAAATGCAGTTTCAAACGCACCAATCAGCGGAACTTGCGGCAGCAATTTTTGAAAGACTCCGATTACTTCCAGATAACAGCGATTGTGCACCGGCGCAACTGAAAGATATTCCCGCATACCTTCCAACACAGCCGCATCTATTCGATGTACCCCTGTATGTCCACGGGAAAGCACCGACTTAAAGCCCACTGCCTCAATCATATGCAAATGCTTTTCCCCCAATTGCTCCATAAACAGGTGCAAACCTTGTTCGTAATTTTCAATCGTTACAGTACATTGTTGCGCCCTGCCCCAATCATCCACATAGGTAAAGCTGCCGCCCGCCGCATCGCCAATGCGATCCATGCGGCACTCTGCCAGCACCTTTTCCTCCGGCATGGCATAAAGCTTAAGTTTCAGAGAAGTACTCCCTGCATTGCATACCAGTAAATACATAGAAACTCCCTTCTATTTCGTTTTCCAAAAAAATAAGGCGCCCGCCGGGCGCCCTGTCAGCCAAGAGAATGGATTGCCCCAATCGGCCAGATCACAAACAACGCTTTGCCAATCAGATCGTCTTCGGGGATTGGGCCAATACTGCGGCTATCCATAGAGTCGTTGCGATTATCCCCCATCACATAACAACACCCTTCCGGCACTATCGTCTGTTCAGTATCCCAATTCATCACCTGCTCCAGGGTATAATCTTCCTCCTGTTTTTCTCCGTTGACATAGAGGTATCCGTTTTCTACCCGAATCGTATCTCCTGCCAGGCCCACCACCCGCTTCACATAAGCTCCTGAGCGCCCCGGATAATGCACAATGACAATGTCACCCCGCTGTATGTTTCCCGTATACAAAGAAATTTTCTCCACAAACAGGGTTTGCCCGTCATATAGAGTCGGTTTCATGGAATCCCCATCTACCCGCACCAATTCAAATACAAATAACCGTATTCCGATAGCCGCAATGAGCGCAATTGCAAAGCAGGCAACCAGGCTCATCACATCCTTTAAAATGCGAATCTTTTTCTCGCTCCGTTCACTCATGTTCAATTACCCGCTTCACACGCTTTTTCAGTTCCTCATAAGGGAGCATGACAATTCGCCCGCATCCGCTGCACTTGATTTTATAATCAGCCCCTGCACGGATAACCTGCCATACTTTACTGCCGCAGGGATGTGCCTTTTTTGTTTCTATCTGTGTCCCTATGGGATAAGCCTGCATAAAAATTCCTCTTCCTTCCTTTTTTGTTCATTATACACCATATTTTGTTTACTGCAAACATACCATAAGTGGGTTGCTTTTAATTGATAAAAAGTTTATAATTTCAATATATGCTCCAACAGAGCAATTTTGTATGAATGAGGTAAAAAACTTGGATACGGACCCTTTGAGTTGTCACAATCTGTCTGTGCGCCTGCAGGCGCAATCAAACAAAGAAGGCGGGCTGTATTCAAAAATCTGAGCCCGCATAAAGAAAGCGGGTGTTTTTTTGATCAAAATTGTTTCTACAGTAAAAGGTGAAATGCAACTGCTCGACACTATCGAGCCTGGTTGTTGGGTACATCTCGGCAATCCTTCCGATGAAGAAATCTGCTTTGTGGCTGACCAGCTGCATATTGAAGCAGATTTTTTACGCGATCCTCTCGATGAAGAGGAATCAGCCCGAATCGATTATGAAGAAGGCCTGAATATCGTCATCGTCGATATTCCTCATATTGTTCCTACAGAAGACGGTTTCTCTTATGAGACAATCCCTCTTGGCGTTTTTATTACCGAACAAAATCTGATTACCGTCTGTTTGGAAGAAAATGCACTGGTAGAAGATTTCTGGAACGGGCGGGTAAAAGATTTTGATACCGCAAAGAAAACACGTTTTCTGCTGCAGCTGTTGTACCGCAATGCTACAAAATATTTGCGTTATCTGCGCATGATCGATAAGGCTTCCGACCGTCTGGAAAGCATTCTGCATAAATCCATGCGCAATCGTGAGCTGATTCAAATGCTGCGCCTCAACAAATCGCTGGTCTATTTTTCTACTTCACTCAAGGCAAACGAAGTGATTTTGGAAAAAATCATGCGCAGCCATAATATAATTAAATATGAAGAAGATTCCGACCTTTTGGAGGATGTAATCATCGAAAACAAGCAGGCTATCGAAATGGCAAGCATCTATATGGAAATTCTTTCAGGTACCATGGATGCTTTTGCTTCGCTTGTCTCCAACAACCTTAACATTGTTATGAAATTCCTCGCTTCCATGACTATCGTCATGGCAATCCCTTCTATTTTTTCGGGATTCTGGGGCATGAACTTCGAAAATATGCCGTTTATCGGCAGCTCTGCCGGTTTTTATATCGTGTTAGGCATCTCGCTGGTTGCGACAGCGTTGGTGGCCGCAATTTTCTGGAAAAAGAAGATGTTCTAAGCCGATTTGCCCATCCAGGGCATATATGTTTTCCTGCCGTGCTTTTGAGCACAGCTCGCAGAACCTAAAGGAGTACGCTAAAATTTTATGGAAGAAAAATTTGTCATTCATGGCGGCAGGCCGTTAAATGGAGAGGTCCTTGTCGGCGGTGCTAAAAATGCCGCTGTTGCCATCCTCCCCGCCACTTTATTGGCAGCAGATGTTTTTACAATCGAAAACGTCCCGCATATTGACGACGTCATCATATTGTTGAATATTCTCAACCGTCTGGGAGCAAAAATCCAGTTTAAAGATCGTACAACAGTAACGATTGACACGCGAGAAGTAATCGACGGCAATGTTCGCCTGAATTTGGCCAAACGTCTACGCGCTTCCTATTATTTTGTAGGCGCATTGCTTGGCCGCTTTAAAGATACCGGCGTTTATCTGCCCGGCGGTTGCGATATCGGAAGCCGCCCAATTGACCTGCATTTGAAAGGATTACACGCATTGGGGGCAGAGGTCGATACCGATTATGGAGTTTTTCACGCACAAGCGGAAAAGTTGACCGGTTGTGAAATTTATTTCGACCAGGTTTCAGTCGGTGCAACCATCAATGTCATGTTGGCCGCAGTGCTCGCCGAAGGCAATACCACGCTGATTAATGCTGCCAAAGAGCCTCATGTGGTCGATGTGGCCAACTTTCTCAATCAGATGGGAGCGCGAATTCGTGGCGTTGGCACTGATACTATTCGCATCCGCGGTGTAAAGAGCCTGCACGGCTGCAACTACAGTATCATTCCTGATCAGATCGAAGCCGGAACTTTGATGATCGCAGCCGCTGCTACCAAAGGAGATGTGTTGGTCAAAAACATCGTCCCCATGCATATGGATGCGCTCTCTGCAAAAATGTTGGAAATGGGTGTTGAAATTGAAGAATATGATGATGCCATTCGCGTGCGCAGCACCGGCCGTCTCAAAGCTGCCAACATCAAAACTTACCCCTACCCCGGATTCCCAACTGACTTACAGCAACCGGCTACTGTTCTGCTCAGTACCGCAGAAGGTGCCAGCGTAATTGTGGAAAATATTTTCGAAGCGCGTTTTAAACATATCGACGAGATCCGTCGTATGGGAGCACAGGTCACCATTGATGATCGCATCGCGGTCGTGCAGGGGGTGGAGCGCCTGACCGGAGCTCAGGTAAAAGCCAGTGATTTACGCGCAGGAGCAGCTCTTATTATCGCCGGTTTAATGGCAGAAGGCACAACGGAAATCTATAATATTAAATATGTAGATCGCGGTTACGATCATATTGAGGATAAACTCATCTCTTTGGGCGCAGACATTTCTCGTGTTCCTGCAGAAGAAGAGGAATTGATGGAACTGGATTTGGATTTCCAGTAATTTGCTAAAGAAAAAAGAGGAATCGTATGAAAAAGTTTTTTAAATTACAGGTTGCCGGCTTGGAACGGGATTTACTGGTTTGCCCACTGAACGAAGAACTTAGTATTGCTGGTTTCATTTTGTTTGGCGATGTGGAATTAACTTCTGCCTGTGCCAGAGATTTGCTCCAATGTGCGCCTCCGCATGACATCATGATCACCGCAGAATCCAAAGGAATCCCCTTAATTCATGAAATGGCGCGGCAAAGCGGAGTCAATTCTTACGTAGTCGCTCGAAAAGGGTGTAAAGTTTATATGCCAAACCCCATCAGTGTGACCGTCAATTCCATCACTACCAAGAATGTCCAGACGTTGTATCTGGGTCAGGCAGAAATCGATTTGCTGAAAGGCAAGCGAGTTCTTATTGTCGACGATGTCATCAGCACCGGCGAATCGCTCAAAGCTTTGGAATCCTTGGTAGAAAAAGCAGGTGGTAATATCGTGGGCAAAATGGCAGTGCTTGCCGAAGGCAGCGCCGCACAACGCAAGGATATTCAATTCCTCGCCCCTTTGCCTATGTTGGATAGCGAAGGAAATCCCCTTCCATGAACATGTAATTAAAAAGCGCGGTTATTCCGCGCTTTTTAATTACATGTTTTTCTTTTAAGAAGCATATAGCTTTCCTACCACCCAATTGCAAAGCTTTGCCGGTAATATTTTTGCCAAAAAAGTAAACAAACGGTATTTTACGCCAATGGTATAAAATGGGCGAGGATGACGTCTATGCGCCGCTCTGCAAATGCGTTTCGCTACATAATCAGGCGTCATTCCATTTTGTTCATCCCGCTCCATTCCCGATACCGAGCGTTCCAAACGTTCCGCATAGGGCGATGCTTCATCTATTTTTCCTTTTTCCCGAGCCGCCGTAAAGCCGGTCCGTACATCTCCCGGCATGACAGCTAATACGCGAATTCCAAAAGGGCGCACCTCATTGGCCAACGATAATACGAACGAGTTTATAGCAGCTTTACTGGCCGAATAAAAGGCCTGAAACGGAATTGCCAATGCACCTGCAACCGAACTGACGGCTACAATGCATCCTGATCCCTGAGCACGCATATACGGCAGCACCTGTTTGGCACAGTTGAAAAAACCAAAGAAGTTTACATCCAACTGCCGTTTTGCATCAGAAAGTTCAGTCTGTTCTATAGCACCGGAAATACCGAATCCCGCATTGCTAACCAATAAATCTATGCGCCCCTGTGCGCGATAAATTTCTGCCATGGCCTGCGCAATCATCGTTTCATCGCATACATCTGCCGCAATACAGTGCAGTCCCTCCCATTGCTGTGGATGGCGGGATATGCCGTAAACGACATACCCTGCCTTCATTAAATGTTCAGCTGTTGCTCTTCCAATGCCGCCGGAGGCACCGGTTACTATTGCCACTTTTCTCTCATGCATCTTCTTTCAGCACCCGTTCAATAATATCAAGTGCTTCATCCAGAAGCGCTTCGGTATGCGTTGCCATATAGCTGGTACGCAGCAAGCACTCATGCTCAGGCGTAGCCGGCGGCAGCACGTTATTTACATAAACTCCCTCATCATACAGGCGTTTCGCAGTATGGAACGTTTCCATCGGCTCATAGGTGTAGATGGGGATAATCGGCGTTGCACAAGGTGTGGGCAGTGGCGTCTGGCTTTCACGAATAGAAATACCGCGCTTTTTCAGGCCTTCTCGCATATACAGGGATAAATCGGCCAAACGAGTCACCAATTCCGGGCTCTCCTTCAGCACATGCAGTGCTTCCAAAGCTGTCGCACAGTTTGCCGGCGGAATCGATGCGCTGAAAATAAAGGGACGGGAACTATGGCGCACATACTCCGCAACCCGCTTGCTGGAAGCCATAAAGCCACCCAGGCTGGCCAGAGACTTACTAAAAGTGCTCATAATAATATCTACCTGATCAGTCAAGCCAAAATAGTCGGCTGTTCCTCTGCCGCCATTGCCAATTACACCCAATCCATGCGCATCATCCACCATGACCTTTGCTCCATAAGCTTTGGCCAGGCGCACAATTTCCGGCAAATTGGCAATATCGCCGCCCATGCTGAAGACACCGTCTGTCACGATCAGGATTCCTGCCGTCTGTGGTACTTTCTGCAGCTGCTTTTCCAGATCCTGCATATCATTATGTCTGTACCTCAGCATCTTGCCATAAGAAAGGCGGCAGCCATCATAAATGCTGGCATGATTTTCACGGTCGCAGATAACATAATCGTTTCTCCCCACTACTGCACTGATGATACCCAAATTGGATTGAAAACCGGTTGAAAAAGTCACCGCATCTTCCATTCCGACAAATTCAGCCAATTCTGCTTCCAATTGTACATGCATATCCAACGTGCCATTCAAAAAGCGCGAGCCCGAGCAACCAGTCCCGTACTTTTCCAGTGCCTTAATTCCCGCCTCAATGACGCGTTCGTTTGTCGTCAGCCCCAAATAGTTGTTAGAGCCCAGCATAATGCGGCGTTTGCCTTCCATGATCACTTCTGCTCCCTGACGGGATTGCAACTGATGAAAATAAGGGTAGATATCGGCCGCGCGTACCTGATCCAACAACGGAATATCCATTTTTGCAAAAAGATCCATAAATAATTCCTCCATACAGATAAATAAAAATAATAAATACAAATTTGTCATGCAAAGCATAACTATATATCAATCATATCAGAATTTTTTCTGTTCTACAATGAAAGAACACTTTGTTTTATATGAATCTTTCTCTATTTTTATATATCCCGTTTACCGCACCTTTTGCCTGCCTGTTTTCTTTTCCAGGTGTTCGTTTTACTTATCATCGGCCGCATGCTATACTGTAATTATCTTATGCAAGGAGTCTTCCATGAATAAAGCAAATAAATATTGGATTCTTTTTTCCTCCACGTTTGCCATCAGCGCATTGACTTCCGGCGGTTACGTCATCGTTTCCATGATGCGCAAGAAGTTTGTTGATCAACTTCACTGGTTGGAGGAAGAGGAAATGCTGGATCTCACCTCCATCGCTCAATCTACACCCGGGCCAGTCGCAGTCAATGCTTCCATTTTGGTAGGTTATCGCATTGGTGGTTTAGGCGGTGCACTGCTCACCATGTTGGGAACCATAATGCCGCCGCTCATTATCATGTCTGTCGTTGCCGTATGTTATCAAGCCTTTTGCAGTAATCTTTACGTCCGCTATTTTCTCAAAGGTATGCAGGCAGGTGTTGCTGCTTTGATCTGCAACGTCGTCGTCGATCTTTTCTGTGGTGTTTTCAAACAAAAAAGTTGGCTCAGCAACCTATTAATGCTCGGCGCTTTCCTGCTGAATCTGCTTACGGAAATCAACGTTTTCTGGATTGCCTTGTGTTGTGCCGGTGCCGGCATCGGAAAAACGCTTCTTTTACAAAAAAAGTCTCATCAGAGTGCACCCGTTTCAAACTCACCGGAGGAACCCCATGATCTATCTTGAATTGTTTTTCAGTTTTTTGCAAATCGGTTTGCTTAGCTTCGGCGGCGGCTATGCCGCCATGCCTTTGGTGGAAAAACAGGTTATAGATGTGCGCCATTGGATGACACTGGCAGAATTTACTGATATTATCACTATTGACGAGTTGACGCCTGGGCCCATAGCCATCAATGCCGCCACTTTTGTAGGCACTAAAATGGCCGGTGTTGGCGGTGCATTGGCAGCGACATTCGGATGTATCCTGCCATCCTGCATTATTGCATTGCTAATGGCAAAGCTTTATTATAAATACCGCTCTCTGCCAATCATTACCGGCGCTCTTTCCGGGCTGCGCGCTATGGTTGTTGCTCTTATTGCCACTACCGCACTCACATTGCTAACAACGGCCTTTTTTGGAGACCATGCGCTCCCATCCGCTCTTTCCGATATCGACTTCCTCGCAGTCGGTTTATTTATCCTCGGATTCTTTATTCTGCGAAAATGGGATTTTAATCCGTTATTGGTCATGTTGGGAGCCGGTGTCATCGGTCTTTGCGTCTATCCTTTTCTATAATGTAAATATATCCGATAAGGTTTAAGTCTCCCGATGTATATTTTCCTGTGGGGCATGGCAGGTTCCTATCTACTGATAAAAAAGGAAAATAAATTAAGAATAGCAATCTAAATGAAAAGAGATAAAAAATTAGTTTTTTCCATTTTATCCATCCTATGCCTGTCGGCAGGGATCATCTGGCAATCTGTTATGACACAGATTGAAAAAAGCAAATATAATGCAGTTGGAGCTTATGTAGACGTAGAGACTTATCAGGCACATTATTATTCCAAAGGTTCCGGCGAAACAGCGTTTGTTTTTATTACCGGTTCGGGAACGCCATGCGCCTATACCGATTTCTATGCTCTTCAAAATATGCTTTCCTCCAAAGGGCAGACTATCTCATTTGACCATGCTGGCAGCGGATGGAGTTCAACCACCGAAGCCGTGCGGTCAATCGATCAAATGACAAATGAGCTTTCCCTATTAATTGATACGGTTGTGCCGGACAAACCGATTATCCTTATTTGCCATTCGCTCGGTTCTCTTGAGGCCATTCGATACGCACAAGTAAATCCTAAAAAAGTGAGGGGAATTATATTTTTGGATTGCGGAAGTCCGGAATTCTATAGCACAGATTCCGAATTGCAGGCGGCAATCATAAATAGAGGAACCGCCTTTTTAAGGACCATCGGATTGAATCGATTGATGGGTGAGTTGGGATGCTTTTTACCGGTATACGGTGAAAACAGCAGAAACAGAAACCTCCCACAAGTTGCTAAGGATATCGATAAAGCAATGTTCTATCGATTTGCCGGCAATGCCGCTTCGATGCATACCATTCGTCTGATGAATGAAAATGCGGCAGCCGTTTTAAACGGCCCTTCATTAGGAGAAATCCCGATTCTTGTCCTTTCTTCCGACAACGGAACTGCATGGAATAAAGTGCAAACTCAGTTGGCTGCATGGTCTGAAAACAGCGAACAAAGGACGATTGAAACATCAGAGCACTATTTATATTGGTCGAATTATCATCAGGTTTCAGATTGTGTTGAGTCGTTTATCGAAAAAGTGATTTCAACACGATAACTTCCGTTTTACTGAACTGCGCATTATATTTCATTTTTCGTTAATAGAAGAAAATTCTCCATATGATCATATCATACGGAGAATTTGTGTTTACATGCATCATCTTATAAGCGTGATTCTCTTTTCATCATAGCGAATCCCGCCAAGCTCTAATCTGCGAAATATCTGCCGGGCCGGTACGACAGCACCCACCGATAATATTTGCGCCTGCGGCATACCAGCGAGGCGCCCAGGCTGAATAGGCCATCCCGCAGGGAGCCCCTTTCCATACCTTTTCCTGGGGATCGTATATTTCTCCACTGTTCCCGTAAACAATAATCGGTTTATCAGATACACGGCGAACTTCCCGAATCAATCCTTCAATCCATTCCGGAGCCGTGCAGTTAATGCCGATTGCCTCTACCCGATCCTGCTCCTGCAGAAATTCTGCACATTCGGCAATCGGAGTCCCTTCACAGATATGCTGTGCATCCCGACAGCTGAAACTCATCCAGCAGGTCAGCTTCCGTTGCTCCATAGCCTGCAAAATTGCCCGCGCTTCCCGCAAACTGGGAATCGTTTCGCAAGCAAACAGATCTGCCCCTGCTTCTTCCAACAGCTGCATTCTTTCCCGATGGAAATCAATCAATTCTTGTTCCGAGCAGCTATAATTGCCCCGATATTCTGAACCGTCTGCCAGATAAGCTCCATAAGGGCCTACGGAAGCAGCAACGATAGGTGGCCTTTTGCCCATTCGCTTTCCCTGTTGCTCCCAATAATCCTCGGCAGCTTCCTTCAATAATTGTACAGAACTTCGAATCAATTGTCTGGCTTGCGCTTCACTGCATCCTCGCCGCATAAAACCCGGGATCGTCGCCTGATAACTGGCAGAAATACCAATATCCGCACCTGCCGCATAATAATCATAGTGAACCTGTCGAATTAATTCCGGTTGCTCCATCAACACCTTGGCCGACCACAAGGCATCATTGATATCGCATCCGCGGGCTTCCAATTCCGTTGCCAAAGCACCATCCAATACCAAGACTTTCTGTTTCTCCAGCCGTTCTTTTAGCATGCTGCATTCCCTCCGTCCTTTTTATTTTGGCAAATTACTTGCCTACGCTCGGAAAATGAATACTTTCCATTTTCTTTCTTGTTTCAATTAAATCATTTTTATAATAAAAATGGAGCAAAGCTCAGCTTGCTCCATCCTTGGCAGCCGAACTAGGATTCGAACCTAGAAAATACGAGTCAGAGTCGTAGGTGTTACCGTTACACTATTCGGCTATCTTTACATTATACAATTGAAAAACGATCCCCAGGAATGTCGTCTGCCCCGTTTTGTAACCCGCCTCCCGGCAGGTGGGTAATCTACTTGAGCCTTTGCGCTTCCCACTCGCAATGGGCCTGCATACCTGGCTTATCAAGACACGAAAACCCTTTTACAAAGTGTGGGTCTAAAATCAGGACATAACCAGCACCCCAGGTTTGGTGGGATTAATTGGGCTCGAACCAACGACCTCTACGATGTCAACGTAGCGCTCTAGCCTGCTGAGCTATAATCCCCTGTGCTATATCTATTATACTCATCTAAAAGAAAAAAGCAAGTTTTTTTATAAAAAACTTTTCAAATTTCTCACAATGTTTCATTTGGCCTTTCCTTGCTCCCCTTTTTTTCTTTATGCTATAATAAAATTATAATAGGAGAAAGGAGATTTGCAATGGAAATCAATCAGGATAAAATTGCCGCACATAAATTGATGCTCCTCTATTTGCTCCATCATGCCCAGACACCGCTCAGTGAAGAACGCTTATCCGAAATCTGCGCACAACTCGGGTTAATGGAATATTTCGATTTAAAAACAAATCTTCATGATTTAACCGAAAATCAATTGATTAACGCAGTCGAGCAAATTAACGGCAGATTTTTCTCCATTACGGAAACCGGCTGTTCCGCACTTTCTTTTTTCCAGAAAAACCTGTTATTTTCCACTCGCAGCAAAATCGATACTTATCTGCAAGCCCATAAGCAGGAGCTTTGCCTGGAAGCATCCATTTCTGCCGAATACATCCGCCTTTCCGAGCATCAGTATAGAGTCATTTTGCGTATTTTAGAGAAAAATATACCCGCTTTTGAAATCAGCTTTCTCGCGGAATCGGCTGCTGAAGCAGATAAATATGTAACTGCATGGCGCACCCGCGCGCTTCACATCTATCGTTCCACCTTTGAAACATTGCTTTCCAAGCAGATTCCTTGATTTTCCTTCTGAAAATTATCTGCTGCAAATAAAAAAAGAGGCTCAAGCCTCTTTTTTTATTCTTCAATATATACTTTTTCCATTACCACATCCGTATAAGGCCGATCGTTATAATCCGTCATGCTATTGGCAATCTCATCTACCACTTCCATACCTTCCACTACTTTGCCAAAAGCCGCATACTGTCCATCCAGGTAAGGTGCATCCTCATGCATGATGAAGAACTGCGAGCCTGCCGAATCCGGATCCATCGCTCTGGCCATCGAAATCACGCCCCGAACGTGTTTAATCGGGTTATCATAGCCATTGGCTGCAAATTCCCCTTTAATCGTATGGCCTGGGCCTCCCATGCCTGTCCCTTCCGGGCAGCCGCCTTGAATCATAAAACCGGAAATTACACGATGGAAGATAAGCCCATCATAAAAACCCTCTTCGACCAGCTCCTTGAAATTTTCAACAGTAATAGGAGCTGCGTCTGCATCCAGCTCAATCTTGATTTTTCCCATTCCTTTTACTTCAATTACAACCATATTTTTCTCCTTCATTTGTGATATTGTTATATAGTGCTGATCAATAATTCAAAACCAGTACTTTTTCTGCATCTTGAGCATCCCGCCGTATAATCCGATGGGTCTTGGTGCCATGGGCCAACCACTGCTCCAAAACTTCATTGGCTTCTCCTCCATAACTGCGCACTGCCGAAAGCGCATAGCGGATACCATAGGCATCCAATCGATCCATTAATGCCATCAATTCCCGCTCATCCTGGGCAGACCACCCAAGTTGACGGTTATAATAAGTTTCTGCACCTATATAAGGCGGGTCAAAATAGAGAAAATCTTCCTGAGAAAGGGCAGAAACATCTATCCTGCGGAAATCCATAGGACAAAAATTCACCTGTCGCTGCTCCAAACGCTGTAAAAATGCCTGAAGCTTCGTTTGCATACTGATATTCCAATCCCGTTTCCCGACCGGCAAATTGAATTCTCCCGCCCGGTTAAAACGCGGCATATTATTAAATCCGTAGACCAGCAATACATACAGCATCGCATAATAATGCATATCCTGCAATGTTTCCTGATTGAAATCTTCTCTCAGTTTTGCATAAGCTTCTTTATTAACGTTTGCCAGGCCTTCTTCCGCACTAACGCCATAATAAGCATAGCCATATTCCCACGAACGGGAAAGTGCATATTCTCCAATAATCTGCTCTACTTCCCGTATAAACGCTGAACCGGAAACCTGCATTGCCTCAAACAGAGCCATTACCACTGCATCCTGATCGACAAATACAACTTCCTGCGCCACTGCATTCAGCCCCACGCTGCATCCTCCGGCAAATACGTCCCAAAAACGCTTGCATTGTGCAGGAAAATAAGGCAGAATACGTTCCAATTCCCGATATTTTCCGCCGGTAAAATTAATGGGAGAGTCCACCAATTCGGCCTGCCGATCCCCACAGCAACATACGATCAATCCGCCTTTCAGATTCGTATTTTCCCGAATTTGTTCGGGTATTTTCTTAAATTCATAAGAAAGCAGCATCTGTGCATCGTTTTCTCCACCACCTGCAAATGGCGGAAATGCAATGTGAACGCTTCCCTTCATCCGCATTGCTGCAAGCATCTCTTCCACCGTCAATTTTGCAGAAGATCGGCTTCCCCGCCCTTCCTGTTTTTCCGGCAGCGCCGCCAGAATCACTTTTGCTTTGCATTGCGCAACCAGCTGTGCAAACACTTCTCCTGCGCCCTTTTTGCAGTAAAGGCTTTTGATATGCCCGCGTGGACTTTTCATTGCTTTCCCTTTGAGCACCGGTTTATTCCACATGGCTATATTCTCCGGCAGGTGATAAATATCACTGTATTGCCGGGAATCGATTGGCGGATCCAGATAAGCAACATCGCTGTAAGTATATGCCGCAAGCATATTGGCATCGGTATTGAATATACGATTTTCCGGATTATTTTCATTAAAAACAGCCGGCATATGTAATTCTAATGGATTCCACTTGACGGGCGCACTCTTAAACGTATCATAATGCGCATAGATATTGGCCGCTTCATCCATGGCATGCAGCAAAGAAGCAATCAGTACTGCGCGCTCTCTGGCATTAATCTGAGCACAGGAAAATTTCTCCTCAATATCCTCCCGGATATAACCGATTTTACGCGCGACGGCAGGCCCAAAATATTTACCGCCAAAATATTCGGAAACATAATTTTCGCCGCCCGGCATCACACGATTATATTCGGCAATCTGGTGGGAAAGCTTATGCATATCAATATTCTCCGGTGCATACCACGCTTGCAGAAACACATAAGAAGAATAGAGCAAGTCGTTGACAATCAGAATTTTATCTGAAAATGCTGCAGCAGAGCCGCCTACACCGGCAAAATAGTCAGCAAAGCTTTCAAATCCGGGGCAAAACTGTTCCGCAGTATCCCGAATAAACTCGCTATATTTCGCTTTGCCTCCCAGATAGCGCTTCTCCTCCTGATCAAAGGCCAGCGCATCCCGCGTGCTCTTACGAGCCAGTGCACAGACAATCGCCGTTGCATCCTGTTCGCTCCACCAATAACGCCCGCCTCGTTTGACAGGCATTGAAACTTCCCCACTGTCAATCAGGCTATACAGCATTTTTTTGGAAATACCCAAACTTTTAATTAACGCGCTTGTGCCAATATAGCCCATGCTCCTGTGCCCCTTTCTAACCAATTTGCGACAGAATTCCCTTTTATTCTACCATTCTCCGCCATTTCTTACAATGTGAAAAGAAGCATTTCTCAGGCCTTTCCCCACAAAAAAAGAAAGTTTTTATAGGTATGATGGGAAATTGCTCATCCTTGCCAATCCCCATCTTTCCTGTAAAATCAAAATCTCAACCTAAAAAATAGCCCATATCCAGTCGCACTTCTCTTCTTTGCATATCCTGATTAGAATAGCAGCAACTGTCAAAACCAATGAGCACAAAGCCTTCTTTTCTATAAAATGCAATTGCTCCGACATTGCAGGATTGCGTTTCCAAAATAATGGCACGCCTCTTTTCCCGCTTTGCCTGCTCTTTGGCAATGGCCATAAGTTGATGCCCAACACCCTGCCTTCTCATTTCTTCATGTACCCACAGTTCGGTGATGATCAGCCGATTACTCCATTCTTCGGGGCAGGTCTCAATACAGGCTCGGAGTTCTCTTTTGCCGTTCCGCTCTTCAACAATTCCCCATGCAGTAGCCTTTTCCCAATCCGCTTGATATAACTTATCCGGAAAATCGTATTCTTCGGGATAATGAGAAATCGGAGGATCTGCTTTGCGCTTCTGCAATTTGATTTGAAACCCTTCTTCCATATCTTCCATCTGAATATCATAATAAGCTTCCGTCGTATAACGCATAGGGATGACCGTGCCTTCCCATTGTTCTTTGGGAAGATAAATCAGTTCGTATTTCATTTTCTAACCTCTCATGCAAATTTTCACATACAATAAAGGAGACTGCTCTGTGCCGGGCCGTCTCCCTACGTTCAATTTGCTTTTATGCACTCCTTACAGCAGCGCTTCATTGTAAACTGCACGGGAACCACCTACAAATTTGGGGCGCACCCGAGCACAGATAATATTTGCTTCTCCGATTTGTTTAATACTCAGACGAGTAGGAACAGCAACCGGCGCCAAATGCATACCGATCAGGGTGCCGCCGATATCAATGCCCGCCTTTGCCCGAATGTTTTCCACCATGGTCGGCTGGCAAAACTGTTCATAAGCAGTCGTCGCAAAGGAACCGCCTGCCTTGGGCTGCGGCACCACGTTGACCTCTTCATATCCATATTTTTCTGCTGCTGCCCGTTCAATCACCAGGCTGCGGTTCAAATGCTCACAGCACTGTGCCGCCAAATAAATTCCTTTTTCCAAAAGTACCGGATAGATCCCCGAAAAAATCGCCTCGGCCAGCTCCTTATTGGAATAGGAACCTATTTTGTGTCCTGCTACCTCGCTGGTAGAGCAACCTACTACAAAAATATCTCCCGCTTTCAAATGCGCTGCCTGCACCAACTCTTCTGTTGCCTGCCGCGCCTGCTTTGTAATTTCTTCAAACATTTTCTTCCTTCTTTCTGTTAAGCAGCCATTCATCGGCATTATTCTGCTGCTTCCAGCATTTTTATTAAAATCCGCGCCGACTGATCGGCCACTATCTGTTCAAAATGATCAATGGATTCGTGGGCATTTTCATCTGCCAAATCCGAAATACACCGCACAATCACCGCCGCAATTCCGTTTTCTTCTGCGACTTGAGCAATTGCGCCTCCCTCCATTTCCGCCGCATAGGCATCATATAATTCCCGCAATTCCAATTTCATACTCCGCTCGCTGACAAATACATCCCCGGTTGCAATCAGGCCGCGATGAATCTTTTCTGCGGGAAGCACTTTTTCCGCCGCAGCCTGAAACTGTGCCACCAGCACTGCATCAGCTCTAAAGATCGTAGGCTTGCTCTTATCCGGCCCATGCATACAGGCTTTGGCGTACCCCACCGGCGTCAAATCAAAATCATGCTGCAGAGAAGCATCCCCAATTACAATATCCCCTACATGCAGGCCACAGGCGATGCCGCCGGCAATACCGGTATTCACCAACCGTTTCACATCAAAGCGATCGATCAGCATCTGTGCGCACATGGCTGCATTCACTTTACCCATGCCGGACTGCGTCAATACCACCGGCTGCCCGGCAATACTCCCGCGATAAAACACTTTATTCCCGCAGCAAATTTCCTGTTCATGCTGCATTTGCGCACGCAACAGCGCAATTTCGCTTTCCATAGCTCCTATAATGCCCCACATTTGCTTAACTCTCCTTTGTAAACATTCTGGTCGACAAATAGCGCTCTCCGGAATCTACCAACAGCACTACAATGCGTTTTCCTGCATTTTCCGGCCTTTTCGCCAGTTGCAGAGCCGCATAAGCGGCTGCTCCCGAAGAGATTCCTACCAGCAGAGCTTCTTTTTGAGCCAGTTCTCTTGCACAGGCAAATGCATCATCCGCTTCTACTGTCAACACTTCATCAATCAGTTCCCGCTCGAGTACCTCAGGAATAAAGCCCGCGCCGATTCCCTGCAATTCATGCGGCCCTGCCGGCTTCCCGGAAAGTACAGCCGATGTTGCCGGCTCTACTGCCACAATTTGAATCCTCGGATTCTTTTCCTTCAAATATTTTCCCGTTCCCGTAATCGTTCCACCTGTTCCGACACCGGCCACAAAAATATCTATTTCCCCCTGGGTATCCTCCCATATCTCCGGGCCTGTCGTTTTATAATGTGCCGCCGGATTTTCCGGGTTGACAAACTGACCGGGAATCATACTATTCTCTATCTGCCGGTGCAGTTCCTCTGCTTTCTGAATACTGCCCGCCATGCCAAGTTCGCCTGGCGTCAGCACAATCTCAGCTCCATAGGCCTGCAACAGTTTTATGCGTTCCACACTCATGGTATCAGGCATCGTAAAAATGCAATGATATCCTTTTGCCGCTGCCACAAATGCCAAACCTATCCCTGTATTGCCGCTTGTCGGCTCTATGATTGTCGCCCCGGGCTTCAAAATTCCTTCCGCTTCTGCCGCTTCGATCATCTGTCTGGCTACGCGATCCTTTGCACTGCCCGCCGGATTCCGACTCTCCAGCTTTGCTATCAACTCTGCTTTTACTCCGTGCAACTGCGCAAATTGCTGCAATCGGATCAGCGGGGTTTTCCCGATCAATTCATATGCATGTTCATATATTTTTCCCATTGCTATTTCCTCCGTGTTCGCTTCTTATGGTAGTGAAAGACTGCCGGTTTGTCAATCAGCATCCCTGAAACAAAATATCATTTCATATTTTCCAAATTCGCCCGTTTTGTTTTCCTATACTTCTTTTCGTTTTACCTGTATTGCAATTTCATTAATATACAATCCGTGCTCCTCACCTGTCAGCGTATTAAAAAGGCTCTTTTCATAAGCATGGCCACAAATCTTATAGCCGCGCTCTTCAATCCATTCGGCCATAGTCTGGTAAGCAGGGCTGAGCGTTCCATAGGTTCCACGGTGATATAGCACTGCATACGTTCCCGCTGGTCGAAGTAACAACTGTTCCGTTTCTGCCATCTGCCCCTCCCAGGGCATGGCATATCCGTAGACGTGTTCAAAATCTTTTGCCTGCAACTTTTCCTGCGGTAGAATACAGTAAATTTCCTGCGTGAATCCCTCGCCGGCCGCACGGGACATTCGATAAAGTTTCAGTAAACTGTAAATATATTCCCGCTTATTCTGTTCTCTACAAGGCAAACTGAGCAGCTTTTCTTCCTGCATTTCGCGCAGGCGGATCTCCGGCTCCTTTCTACTCATAGCTTGCCCCAATTGATGACGCGTACCGGCAAGTTTATCTACCATCTGAGAAAGCCGTTCAATCTCCTGCTGCAGGCGTTTCTGCTGCTCCCCCAATACCTGCAGATATGCTTCCGGTGTTCTCACATGCAAATAAGCGCGTATTTCTTCAATGGAAAGCCCCAATTCCCGAAAAGTAAGTATCAGTCGCAGCTCCGCTGCCTGCTGAAGTGAATAATAGCGATAATGGTTTCCCGCTCGTTGTTGCGGGCATAACAACCCGATTTTATCATAATAAAATACTGTTTGTTTGGATACTCCCAGCAGTTCAGCCAGTTCGCCACTGGTCAGATAAAATACACGATCCATCTATTTCTCCTTGACTATATACCAACTATATACTTTATGATAAATATCATCCTTTTTTAATTTCTTTAAACGGAGAATTCTATGAAATCCCTTTCCTCTGAAAAAAAGTCACAATTGTTGTTAATCCTCCGCCTGGCCTGGCCAACCATTGTTGAGCAGGCCTTGCAAACAATCGTCATTTACATCAATACTGCCATGATTGGTGGATTAGGGCAAAACGCATCTGCCGCCGTCGGCCTGACCGCAACCTTTACCTGGTTGATCAATAGCCCCGCCTTTGCTGTCGGCATTGGCGCCACTGCCTGCATTTCCCGTGCAGTCGGCGAAGAAAACATAGAAGAAACCCGCTCCTATGCAGCACAGGCAGTTAAAATTTCTCTAATCCTGGGAAGTTGTATGACATTGATCACTTTGGGAATCAGCCCATTTCTTCCCACCTGGTTGGGAGCAGAACCTGCCATCCGCAGTGATGCGGGCATTTATTTTGCTTTAATCTGCGCACCATATCTGTTTAATGCCATTAATATCATTTTTGGCGCCATATTACGTGGTGCCGGCGATACCCGCACGGCCATGCAGGTAAATTTCCTCATCAACATAGTGCATATTATCCTCAATTTCTTTTTTATTTACGAAACCCGCCAAGTCTCCCTGTTTGGGTTTTCCTTTTCCATGTTTGGCTTTGGTTGGGGGGTGGCAGGTGCCGGCATTTCTACTGCCATTTCCTATGTTTTAGGCGGATTGCTCATGATTGCCGCCCTGCGCAGGCATTCTCTTTTCGCATTTCGGTGGTCTTCCATCAAAAAGAGGCACCCTGCTGCAATGCACTCCATGCTTTCTCTGGCACTGCCTATCGCCCTCAATCGTCTGGCCACCTGCCTCGGGCAGGTCGTATTCACTCGTTTGGTAACTTCTCTGGGGACCACTGTTTTTGCAGCACATTCCATCGCCCTTACCGCTGAAGAGGCATTTTATATCCCCGGGTACGGCATGCAGTCTGCCGCAACTACACTTACCGGCAATGCCATCGGCGCCCGGGATAAGAAAAAATTGAAACATACTTCTTCTCTGTTGATTTTGCTCTCCTTTGCTTTCATGACTATTACCGGAAGCCTGCTTTTCCTGTTGGCCACTCAAATGATGCAATTATTTACACCGGATGCAGAAGTCATTCGTTTGGGAGCTTCAGCATTGCGCATCGTCGCACTTTCCGAACCGATTTTTGGAATCTCCATTATTCTGGAAGGCATTTTCAATGGAGCCGGCGATACCAAGCATCCCTTCCTATATAGTTTGTTCAGCATGTGGGGGATTCGAATTGTAGGAACCTTCCTCTGTGTACACTTTTTTCAACTGGGGCTCAATGCCGTCTGGCTATGCATGGTAGCAGATAATGTATGCCGCGGTATTCTTCTGGCCATTCGTTACCGCCGTCACAACCTGATGCCTATTTCTATTTCAGAAAACCAATAAAAAAAGCACTCCTACAGGAGTGCTTTTTTTATCAAACTGAATAAGTAGATGCCGAAGTATTGCCACCATGCCCGGTCCAATCCGTATGGAAGAATTCTCCCCGCGGCCGATCGATGCGCTCATATGTATGTGCGCCAAAATAATCTCTTTGTGCCTGAAGCAGATTGGCCGGAAGATTGCCGCAGCGATATCCGTCAAAATAACTGAGGGCAGAAGTAATTGCCGGCAACGGAATACTCTGTAAAACGGCCTGTGCTGCTGCTCGTCTCCACCCCTGCTCAGCTGCCATAATACGCTCGGCAAAATAGGGATCCATGAGCAAATTAGCCAAATCTTTCTGCTTTTCATAGGCTTCCCGTATCTTTTCCAAAAACACCGACCGGATAATACAGCCTTCCCGCCAAATCATCGCTACCTGACCGCAATCAATTTGCCAGTTATAAGTACGGCATGCCTGACGAATCAAGGCAAATCCCTGTGCATAGGAGACAATTTTGGATGCGTATACTGCCTGGCGCAGATCTTCAATCAATGCCTGCTTATCTCCGGAAAAAACATGCCGGGATACCGGGAACCGTGCACTTGCCGCTATTCGTTCTTCCTTCTGCGCCGAAAGGCAGCGGGCAAAAACCGCTTCCCCAATCAATGTAAGAGGGATGCCCTCTTCCAATGCACAGATGCCCGTCCACTTGCCCGTTCCCTTCTGTCCGGCCGTATCCAGTATTTTATCTACAATTGGCAAGCCATCCTCGCCCAGTTTATGCAGAATATTAGCTGTGATTTCGATCAAATAGCTGTTCAATTCGCTTTGATTCCACTGTGCAAAAACATCCCCTATCTCCGAAGCCGGCATCGCCAACAGATCCCGCATCACCTGATAGGCCTCACAAATGATTTGAATATCACCATATTCAATTCCATTATGTACCATTTTTACAAAATGGCCTGCACCATTCTCGCCAATATATCCGCAACACGGCTCTCCGGAAGGTGCTTTGGCACTGATTGCCTCAAAAACCGGCTGCACATGTTGCCAGGCTTGCCGCGAACCCCCGGGCATCAGTGCCGGGCCATTGAGAGCCCCTTCTTCGCCTCCGGAAACGCCGCATCCCATATAATGGATTCCCTTTTTCTCTAATGCCTGGCTGCGGCGTATTGTATCCTGAAAATTGGAATTTCCGCCGTCAATCAGAATATCATCTTGTTCCAGATAAGGCAACGCCTGTTCAATAAATGCATCTACCGGCGCTCCCTGCCGTATCATCAGCATGATAATCCTCGGTTTTTGCAAAAGCCCGACCAATTCTTCTACCGAATGTGCTCCTAAAAACTGTTTTCCCTTTGCTCTCCCCTGCAGAAAACAATCTACTTTTTCCGCCGTCCGATTATAGACTGCAACACGAAATCCGTGCCGCTCCATATTCAGTGCCAGATTTTCCCCCATTACCGCCAATCCTACGACTGCGATCTGAGCCTTTCCCATATTTCTCCCCCCAATTACTCAATCTCGCTTTTTATTGAGGTCAATTCCCTTGATTTCATGTACCAGCGAATAAAAATCGTTTTCAAAATTTTCTTCCGCAGTAAACGTTGCATCATGCTGAATAAGCGCCCGCAGCACATCCGGCGCCGCCGTCACTGCGCCCACTCCCTTTTTGCAAAGATTTAAAATCTGCTGGGAGTTTTTAAAACTGGCTGCCAGCACGTCGCATTCCATATTGTGCAGTCGGAACATATTGTGAATATCCGCCGCCACCTGTACTCCATCTGCGCCCATATTATCCAGGCGATTGACGTAAGGCGCCGTATATCTCGCCCCTGCCTTTCCGGCCATAAATGCCTGCATAGCAGTATAAATTGCCGTTGCCGTTATGTTAACTCCCTCCTGCTTAAGCAAATGAATTGCCTTCATACCCGCTGCCGAGACGGGAACTTTGATAAACAAATCTTCCGCAATCTCATCCAACATAAAATGTGCCTCTTCCAGAATTCCTTCTGTTGTATCTGAAATCACTTGCGCATGCAACTGGCATTCCGCAGGCAATAAGCTGCGAATATCCTTAAGCAGGCGAATAGGATTGGTATGTTCATTCTTCAGAATCGTCGGATTCGTCGTTACTCCATCATAAGGGTACATGTCATACAGCGATTCGATTTCCTTCAAATTTGCGTTGTCAATCAATACCAGCATTTGATTTGCCTCCAAAGTTTGTCCTATCCATTGCTCCCGGAACGGATGGGATGTTATAATTATAGCATATCATACTTTATAGGTTCCTAAAACCATCATTTATAGCAAGAGAGGTAAAAATTTATGGATATCACTCAGCGCTTTTTGAAATATGTATCTTACGATACCACTTCAGAAGAAATTTCCGCATCCATCCCCAGCACACCCGGCCAGAAGGTACTGGGCGCAGCTCTGGTAGAAGAAATGCAAGCCATGGGCATTGCCAATGCCCGTATGGACACTTATGGATATGTCTATGGTACCATTCCGGCCACCGATCCTCAGGCTCCCTCCATCGGTTTTATCGCTCATATGGATACTTCGCCGGATATTACCGGCAAGGATGTCAAGCCGCGCATTGTAAAAAATTATGATGGCGGAGATATTCTGCTCAATGAAACTCAGCAAATTATACTTTCTCCCAGCGACTACCCGATTCTTTCTATCTATAAAGGCCAGGATATTATTGTAACCGACGGCACCACTTTGCTCGGGGCAGATGATAAGGCCGGCATTGCTGCTATTCTTTCCGCCGCCGAACAGATCCTCTCCGACAGTCGCCCGCATGGCGCTGTGCAAATTGGATTTACTCCTGACGAAGAAATCGGGCGTGGAGCAGATCATTTTGATATTCCCGGTTTTGGCGCCGATTATGCCTATACCGTGGATGGCGGTACCATCGGTGGATTAGAATACGAGAATTTTAATGCTGCTTCTGCCAGCGTTACTATACACGGCAAGAATATTCACCCCGGCTCCGCTAAACACAAAATGAAAAATTCCATGCTGATCGCCATGGAATTCAATGGTATGCTGCCTGCTTTTGAGATTCCCGCCTACACGGAAGGATATGAAGGTTTTGCTCACCTGATTGAAACGAACGGCAGTGTGGAAAAGACGACGTTATCCTACATTCTGCGCGATCACGACAGTGATAAGTTGGAAGCCCGCAAGCAACGGTTTTCTGCAAATGCCTCCTTTCTCAATGAAAAATACGGCGCAGGTACCGTTGAACTTACCCTGCAGGATCATTACCGCAACATGAAAGAAACCCTGACTCCGCATATGCATATCATCGAGAAGGCTAAACAGGCTATGGAGCAAGCTGGTATTACACCGCGCATTGATCCTATCCGCGGCGGTACCGACGGCGCCCGCCTTTCCTATGAAGGCCTTCCTTGCCCAAATATTTTCGCCGGCGGGGAGAATATGCATGGCCGTTATGAATTCCTGCCTATCCCTTCCCTTGAAAAATGTGCAGAAGTTATCTGCAATATTATCTATGGCGCAGCCAAATGACATCGATGCGCACAGTTCAAGCTGTGCGCTCTTTTTTTACTCTGTAAAACCGCACGCCAGGAACAGCAATTTCATTCATTTCCGGCTAAAATAAAGTCATAAGTTCAGGGAAGGAGGTTTTGCATGGAGCCTGCAACTGCCATACAGCATATTCTCGAGTATATCGATCGGCATATTGATGAGCCGCTTTCCATCGCCCTTCTGGCACAACAGGCTGGGTACTCGCCCTATCATTTCTGCCGGTTATTCCGCGTGCACTGCGGAACATCTCCCATGGAATACCTGCGCAGGCGTCGCCTGCTTCTGGCCCGCTCTGCTCTTTTTTCCCAGAAAAAAATACTGGATATCGCGCTTAGTTACGGTTTCGAAACAGCCCGCGGGTTTTCCAAAGCATTTCGCCGGGAATTCGGTTACTCTCCTTCTCTGTATCTTGCTTACATACAGGCACCTGGACGCCTTAACAACTTTCAAGGAGGAACTATTTTTATGGAACCGATCATTCAGCAAAAAGCTGCCTTTCGCGTTGCCGGCTACGGTCTGCAAACACAGATTTCCGACCATTTTTCTCAGGAACTGGCTGCTTATTGGGATACGTATCATGGAGAAAATATGGAAAGCAGATTATATGCTCAACTTTGCCCACCCAAACACGGAGAAGTTGGTATCTGTCTCTCTTCGCCTGCCGAAGACGGCAGCCTGACTTATTTATTCGGCGTTATCGTACCTGATTTCAGTCGTGTCACACCGGATATGCAGGTGCTGGAAGTTCCTGCCGCAACCTATGCCGTGTTTACTACGCCACCGGTGGACAATATACAAACTGCCGATTGTTATCAGGAAGACCCTCTTTCTCTGGCTGTAAAGTCCACCTGGCGCTATATTTTCGAACAATGGCTGCCCGCCAGCAAATACCGCTTTGATGAGCATGGCTGTGCTTTTGAATTTTATGACGAGCGCTGTCATGGAGAGAAAAATGCGGTAGCCGATCTCTATATTCCCATTAGAGACAGCGCGGAATAAGAACATTTCCAAATGTATTTATAAATAAATCCTCTGTATGCTTATCATCATACAGAGGATTTATGCTTTTTTTGTTTATTAGAATTAGAAGATGAATATTTTATTCCTATTTACAGCTCAATTCAATCTTCAAATATTTTCCCTGCCAAACCTATGGGAAATTCCATCATACAGCCTTTGGCAGGATTGACAATCTGACTGATACACAAATTTCCTTTAAGCGAAAGCGGCATGGCGCACTGCGCATCACTCAGCTGCGTATGCTGCAGCAGAAAATCATGCATTTCACGTGCCGCCGCCAGGCTGCAGGCATCCTGTGACGGGTCTGCAGCCATGGTCAGATAATAGCCTCAGAATCAGAGGAGTCGGTATATCCATTCTTTGCTTACAAAGCGAAACCTTTACTGTCACCTCACCGCCTGTCTCCAAATCGCAGATCGCACTTTCTCCATCTCCCTGTACCCCTGCCAGGCAGCGCCCGAAAGACGATTAATACCGAGGCCATTGCCAAGATGAAGAACAGCGTCTTCATCCCAAACTTCGCCCGGGATCTGCCGGTAGACGACGGCGCCATAACTCAAGCTCTGGTCAGCAACAAGGTATCCCGCTGCACCATCATCTTATTGCCCGGATTCATATTCCAGATCATCTGGAGACAGCGTATCTGTATAGAAGCCGGAGATCCCCCTCGTCAAGGAAAAGTTTGCTTTATCTGCACGGTCTACGGTATACTCGTATACCGTAAATCCAAGCCCACGCATCAGAGCGGCGTCTTCATCCGGCATCTTGCCATAAGGGACGGTAATTACAGCAATGTTTTCCTCATTGCAGATTTGCGCGACTTCTAATTGCCAATCTCCCCAGTTGTAGGTCGTAAAAAGGAATTGGGAATCTTTAAAAGGATAGATTTCCTGCACGGAGGTTTTTTCCCGGCCAGTATATAATTGGATGATAAAACGATCCAGAATCGCAGGATCTTCCTCCGCCAGCGCCACCAGATCAGAGATAGCGGTACAAAGATCCGTATCCTTGATATCCGTAATCAGATACATTTCCGTATTCTGCCTCATGATTTCTATCAGATGCTCGGCAGTCAGAGGCGAAAACTTGCCCTGAATTTTCGATGACAGGAATTCCTCCAGTGTTGGTTGTCGGTCCTCCAAATAGATATCGTCCCAGTTGTGAGCGCAAACCAGAACATTGTCACAGGTATACCGAAGGTCAATTTCGATAAAGTTTTTTCCTTCAGACAGCGTGTTTTCCACAGCCTCCACAGAATTAGTGTATTTGTTGCCTTCGATTGCACCGCCGGCATGATAAATCAGCGGATGCTCCACAAACCATTCATCGCCGTTGATCTCCACCGGATATAAGGTAATGGGATCATCGGTAGTCTCAGAAACGGATTTCGAGTGGATGGTGTCGTAAATCGTCTGCTTGAACATTTGAATTTCCTCAACATATTTCAACACCAGCAGTGCAAGGCCACACAACAGCAGAATATGAAGCAGCAAAAACTTACATTTTTGGGATTTCATAGTACAGCAGATTCTCTCCTCGTTTTCCGGCAACAATTTTGTCGTGGCAAATCGTTGAAAATTTAGGGCACAACAAAACCGTTATGTTTTTGATTATGCTCCCTATTCCGGTGAGATCATTTCCCCGACTCCTGATTTCACCGACAGGCCTCAATAAACCGAGTCCAGCCGACCGTAGGGATAATTGAGCCATCAAAATAGTGGCTAACCTTTTCTTTTTCAATACGCAGCATGGAAATTTACTTCAATTCCGTTACCAACGGATAGGGCCGAATCACCGTACAATGTTCTTCGCATACATCCTCACCGTGATAGAACCAGGCCAATGCCTGCGGAATCATATATTTGAGGAATGTCAGGCTATGCCCCATTTCGTTGATGATCAGCCGAAAATCGTAATCGCGATAATTGAGTGCGCTTGCCACATCGCGATCTGCCAAAATCCAGTCACCAAAAATGATGTCGGCATCATATTTTCCGACACACATACAGGTGCGCAGATTCTTCTTTTCATCTGTCGTGCGGATCACCGACGGCCAGATATTGCCGCCTCGGATATTTCCGAAACTCGGGCTGCCCAAAATAACATTACCAAACAGATGATTATCATACCAGGCAGTGGCAAAACCGGCAATACCGCTGGAACTCAGCCCTACCACGCTATGCCCCATGGGGTTTGCCGTAATTGCATACCCTTCCAATGCCAATGGCAAAAATTCCTCGGCCACAAAGCGGGCAAACCAATCACTTACTGTATCATATTCCACGCTGCGATTGGTCACCCCTTTACCCGTTCCATAAACCGGCTCTCCCGGCCCCGGATAGCCGGGCGTGAGGAATACGGCAATCGTAAGCGGAATTTTTCCATCTGCAATGAGATTATCCAGCAAATCGGTAACATTATTCGTATCGGCAGGCAGTACAACCTCACCATCTGCAGGTACTTCCTCCAACAAATCGCTCATAATGCGGCGGCGTCCGTCCTTCATCGGCGGCTGTTTTCCAAGCACCGGTGCAATATGCATCTGTCCATCTAAAAACAAAATCAGATCTGCTGGCGTCTTTCCATCATATTGAGCCGGTGTGTAAATCCAATATTTATGCTTAACGCCCGGATAAAAAGCGCAATCCTCCAGCGTATACCCCATGATTTTTCCACGAGGTGTTCCTTCCCTGCGCCGATATGCTTCGGGCAGTGGATACAGTTCTTTATTCCACTCCGCGCGGCCCATTGCCGTTTCATCTCGCTCATGCCAACCGGTAATCGGGTAATCGATCATACAGTTAAATGCACGATAGCTGCTTTCCGGCATGGTTACCGTAACATATTTTTCTTCGGGTTTCTGTTCCAGTTTTTTCAACTTCAGCCAATCCACTTTTTTCTTCTCCATTTGCCTATCCTTTCTTTTTCTCAACTCATAGATCCAAATCGCCTAGCATATGAGCTCATCCGCTCTCATGAAAGATGCCGGCTCCGTTCAGGCGATATATTTTCAGGCATCGCTGCGTTTTTCTGTCTTTTACACGGGAATTCCCTTTATTATCCCGAAGCTGTACTCTCCGGCAATGGCAATTTCCATATTCTTTCTGCTCCGGCTATTGTTTAATTCTATAAAAAAAAGAGCAGTGTTCTTCTGCTCTTTTTTCTATTTTCAAAGTACAATTTCGCCCTGGCACCCGCTTCTGCCAATCAGTGCCGCATTCGCCTCATCGGTATCCACATGCATTGCCAACGCATAAGAAGGGCTGACACGAACCACAACATCATCAAAAATCAACGGACGTGCGGTATCTACTTTTACTTTTACAATCTGCTTATCGCTTACACCCAAGCGCTCTGCATCTTCCGGGGTCATATGTACATGGCGTTTAGCCACGATCAACCCTTTTTCCAGCTTAAGTTCGCCTGCCGGCCCCTTCAGCGTAATAGGAGCACTGCCTTCCAAATCGCCGCTCTCACGGACAGGCCCAATGGCGCCCAACGTAAAGCAGTCAGTCATGGAAACCTCCACCTGGCTCTCCTTGCGCTCCGGCCCTAAAATTACAACATTGGCAATAGAGCGTTTTGGCCCGATGATATCAACTCTTTCTTCGCACACAAACTGGCCGGGCTGAGAAAGGTCCCGTACATATGTCAACTCTTTGCCTTCACCAAACAGCACAGCCACATCCTCTTTGGAAAGATGCACATGGCGTGCGGAAACTTCTACCAGAAATGATTTTTCAGACATATCATTTTCCTCCTTAGATTCTATCATTATTTTACTATACTACCCACGGTTTATCAATAAGCAACTTTCTTTCTCTTTCATTTTTAACCAGAGTATGCTATATTTTGAATAGGTTTAAAAGGAGTTTTACCATGAGTCAACCGTCCGCTTTGGAATCTTTCATATTGACCAACCTGGATCAACTTTCCATTCCTTATCGCCTGGAGCGGCATGAAGCTGTCTATACCATGGAAGATGCAAAACGTCTGCATCTCGATGAGGGAACACGCCCGGTCAAAAATCTTTTTCTGCGTGATTCAGCTAAAAAGCATTTTTTTCTCATCTCTTTAGACGCCGAAAAAAAATTAGATACTCGATCACTGCGCGCCCAACTGCAGTGCAGCAGCCTGAGTTTTGCTTCAGAAGAACTACTCTGGGAAAAACTGCATCTGAAACAGGGAGCTGTTAGTCCATTGGCAATTTCGGAAGATTTGTCCGGCGAAATCACGATTGTACTGGATAATGATTTCAAAGAAGAGGAACTTTTGTCGTTTCATCCGGGCGTCAATACTGCCTCTGTCTTCCTTCAGTTCGGTGACCTGCTGCGCTATCTTAAAAACTTTCCCAATCCTTTGCTTCTGTTGCCCCTGTAACTTTTTATAAGGAGTATATCCAAATGACAGAAATCAGACAACTCACAACCTACGCACAAAAGGAAAGCTTTCGGGCTATGCTGCTGGATGCCGACCCATGTTGGGAAATGGTGCTCAACTATTTAGGCGGAGACATGTATGTATTGTATTATAATGGGCAGCCTGCCGCAGAAGCAGTCGTTTTTTATCGAGAAGACTTTGGCATGCCGGAACTTAAAAATATCTCGGTTTTGCCTCATTTCCGCCGCCGCGGGCTGGCACAGCATCTGATCAGCCATTTACAGTCGCTGTACAGCGCACAGGCACAAGCCATGTGCGTCGGCACCAGCACCGTCAGCGATGGGGCGTTGCGGCTATATATCTCCTGTGGCTTCTCTCCCTGGTTTGTAGAGCAGAATTTTTTCACTCGCAATTATCCGGAACCAATCTTTGAAGAAGATGGCCGTCAATGCATTGATATGCAGTATCTGCGTTGCGACTTACCCCATGTCATGTAAATTGCAAGACGTTTATCGTTTATCATCTTCTATTTTTAAGAAAGCGCCCATCGAAGAAGTGCTTTCTCCAAAACCAGGATATAAAAAAAGCATTGCAAGCTGTGAAATGCCCACAACTCTGCAACGCTTTTTTAATGTTGCTTTTAAACTCTTTCATAGACACAAAAGGTATATGCAATATCATTTTCCCGCATTATTTCACTTTGTTCCGTTAATTTCCATTCCGGTAGTGCATCCAAATCTTGGAAGTAAGTATCTGCCGGAAATGTTGCCTGAATTTTTGTCAGATACACCTTCTGTGCATACGGCAGCATCAGGCGATAAATTTCTCCGCCGCCAATGACAAATATCTCTTCTGCCGCCTTTCCTCGCAATACCTGTTGCAGCTCTTCCGGTGTATGCACTACCATTACACCTTCCGCCTGGTATTCTTTTCTGGAAAGAACAATATTTTCGCGATGCTTCAATGCACCACCGGGCAGGCTTTCAAATGTTTTGCGCCCCATGATAATCGTTTTGTGCAACGTCATTTTACGAAAATATTTCATATCTCCGGGCAAATGCGTCAATAATCCGCCCTGGTATCCTATTCCCCAATTTTCATCTGCCGCTAAAATCAGATTCATTTTTTACCTCTCAAATCGCTACCGGAATTTTGCCTACCCCTTTCAGGCTTTGATAATCTTCCAGATAGACATTTTCCGTATTAAATGCATAAAAATCCGTAATACCTTCCTCAATAACCAGTTTTGGCGCCGGCATGCATTCGTTTTCCCTTTCCAGCAGTTTTTCTACAATAGGTATATGTCGGTCATATATATGTGCATCGGCAATGACATGCAACAATTCCCCGGCTTCTAGCCCGCACGCCCGAGCGATCATGGACATCAGCGCTGCATATTGGCAGACATTCCAGCCGTTAGCAGTCAACATATCCTGAGAACGCTGATTCAAGATACAGTTCAATGTTTTTCCGCTGACATTAAATGTCATGCTGTAAGCACAGGGATATAACTGCATCGCATGAAGATCCTCATGATTATAAAGATTTGTCAGAATACGCCGGCTTTGAGGATTATGTTTCAGGTCAAATAACACCCGATCCACCTGATCAAACATTCCTTCGCGATACTGATGTTTGACACCCAACTGGTATCCGTAAGCCTTGCCAATCGTTCCCTGCTCATCTGCCCATTGATCCCAAATATGGCTGTGCAGATCGGCAATGCGATTGGATTTTTTCTGCCAAATCCAGAAAATCTCATCCAGAGCCGCTTTGAAATTGATTTTGCGCACTGTCAACATGGGAAATTCCTCTCTCAAATCATAACGATTGACAATGCCGAACAATTTAATGGTATGCGCCGGTTGGCCATCTTCCCACTTTGGCCGCACAGGAAAATCTTTATCCCATACTCCATTTTTTAAAATATCGCGACAATTCTGTAAAAAAATCGTATCTGCACGGCTCATATATCTTCCTCCTTTTCGTATATTTTCTATTATAACGTAATTTACTCTATTTTTCACCCTTCTTTTATTCTTTCTCCCATCCTTCTTTTTCCTTTCGCATTTTTTGCCGCTTTATGGTATGATAAAGGCACCAAGGAACAAGGAGTAAGTTTATGCATCAGAAACGACCGGTGCGGCATACCCGCCCCGCTTCTTTAGAGCCACAACCCCGGCGCTATGATCGCCGACAAGCCAATTCACCTCTCATCCAGCGGAATCATACCCGTTCATTCCGGCGCAGACAAAAAAGGAAACAATGGCCTGTTTATGTTTTGACTGCCGCAGCAGTTCTATTGTTATGTACGATTTTAGCCTTATTGATTTTCCCCGGAAAACAAACCACAATACCTGTTGACGCCCAACAACATTCCTCTGAACTGCAGTCACAGCCTTCCTTGCTTCCGCCCAATTCTTCAGATATTGCTTCGCAGGTAAATGCTGAATGGGAACACGCCTATCAAACTGCTTCACAGATCAAATTGGTTAATTTTGATCATCCCAATTACAAAGATCCCGATGACCTGATCTCTCTGGAGGGATTACTCCCAAAATCAGTCACCATCAATGCCGGCGCAACTCTTTTGGCAGAACCTGCCGCACATGCGCTTAAAGAATTGTTTGAAGCCGCTGAAGCCGATGGCATTACTACATTCATTGTCAACAGTGCTTATCGCGATCGGGCGACACAACAAAGCTTCTGGGACAATCGAATTGCCCAGGATCCTTCTTACGGAGATGATGTTTATGCCAATCCCGTCAAAACCGTACCTGCAACAGCCAGCGAACATTGCACCGGTCTGGCAGTAGATATTCTCTGCGATTCCGTCCCGCATGGTACCGCCGATTATAAAGATACTCAGGAAGCCCAATGGCTGGCCGCCAATGCGCATCTTTATGGCTTTATTCTGCGCTATCCGGAAGGAAAGCAATCGGTAACCGGCGTTATGTTTGAGCCATGGCACTATCGCTATGTGGGGAAAGAAGCCGCTTCCGATATTTATGCCAGCGGCCTTTGCCTGGAAGAGTATCTGGCGTCTTTTCACTTACCCTTGGAAGAAAGTGATTCTTAAAACAGTTGTTTTCTGCTGCCCATATACGGAAAATTCCGCATATGGGCATATTTTTTTCTTTCTCTATGATACAATGGAGGTAGAATCCACCAAAGGAGGTCGATACCCATGCAATATCTGCGGCGCCTGATGGCATTATTGCTCTGCATTCTATTGTGTATTCCCACCCTGGCCAGCTCCGCTGCCCTCTTGCCGGATGCAAAAGCAAACCTTGTTCTTACCGGAGATATCATGTGTCTGGCCGGGCAGCTAAGCGCAGCCAAAGTAAATGGCGGATGGGATTTTGATTATGCATTTTCCGGCATTTCTCCCATCCTGCAAGGTGCAGATTTTGCCATAGGCAATCTGGAAGTTCCTCTGGCCGGCGCTGACCGCGGCGTGACTGCTTATCATCAGGAAGGAGATCCCATTCTCAATGCGCCCGACGAATTTGCGGATGCTGTAGCCGCAGCCGGATTCGACATGGTTGTCACTGCCAATAATCACGCTTTTGACATGGGAGATACCGGACGTGAGCGCACGCTCCAGCAGCTGGATCTACGCGGCATTTATCACAGCGGGACCTATACTTCCTCTTATATGCAATGCAATACACCAATTATTGAAATCAACGGCATTTCGGTAGCAATTCTCTCCTATACGCAATTTGTCAATACCGGTACGGATGCTTACAAAAAAAGTGGTCAGCTTTACAAAATGAATCTGTTGGATTTAGCGCAAATCCAGCAGGATATTGCCGACGCAAAGGAACGGCATGCAGAATTTGTTTTACTCTATGTTCATTGGGGAAGCGAAAATACCAACACTCCCAACGCTTATCAATTGGAGATGGCACAGCAACTGGCAGATTTGGGCGCCGATGCAATTATCGGGAGCCACGCCCATGCCATACAACCGGCAGAATATCTCACTGCGGCAGACGGCAGAAAGGTGTTTTGTATTTATTCCATGGGCAATTTCATTTCCAGTATGCCACGCGAGATCAACCAGGATGCGCTATTGCTTAATTTGCTTCTGGTGCGCGCAAAAGGAAAAGTAAGCTTAGAACAAGTTTCTTATATGTGTGTTACAGGCGGCACCCGGGAGGGCAAACAATTCGCTGCTTTGCCCTCCCGCCTTACCCTGCAGGCTAATCATCAAGTAAGTAAAATGCAGGCTTCTATTCAGCGTATTAATGCTATTCTTGCATCTGTCATTACAGAAGAAACCTGCTTTTTTTACGCAGATTATGGAGATTTTTATGGAGAATAAATCATTTTGTCGCTGTAGTTGGGTCAAAGATGCCCTGCTTCTTGACTATCACGATACGATATATGGCCGTCGCCGCCAGACAGACCACCAGCTTTTTGCCAAGCTTTGCCTGGAAGGATTCCAGGCAGGGCTTTCCTGGCGTACTGTATTAGCCAAACAACCTGCCTTTGAGCAGGTGTTCGCGGAATTCAATCCACAGATTTGCGCCACTTTGGAAGATGCTTATCTGGATTCCCTGATGCTGAATCCTTTCATCATCCGCAATTGCCGCAAAATTTATGCAGTACGCAGCAACGCCCGGGCGCTATTGCAGCATTATGCGAAGCCAAATTCTTTTTATGAACTGGTCTATAGCGGTATTTCCCCACAGGCGTTGAGCCTGCTGCTCAAAAAACAGGGCTTTTCTTTTTGTGGCCCTACCATCTGCGAATCCTTCCTCATGAGCGTCGGTGCCATGGAAGCGCACGAGCCGCAATGCTATCTATATGGCGCATGGCTTTCTGCTGGCAGATAATCTTTTTACAGCTCCGGACCAATCCCTTTACTTGACTATAAAAGTACATATATTATATAATAGAAATGTTGAGTTTTATGCGTTTTTCCACGTAAACAGCATATCAATGAAATTCATTTTCAATTAGCTGACTCGGTTTTGATCATATGTTGCCTGAGAACGGCCCTGATTAAAACCGGCAACAAATTCAGGAGGGTTTATCAATGGCACAAAAATTGACGATTGATGGTAATACCGCTGCCGCGCATGTTGCCTATGCGTTTTCAGATGTCGGCGCGATTTATCCCATCACACCTTCTTCCCCCATGGCAGAGGCCTGTGACGAATGGTCCGCTCAGGGAAGACTGAATATCTTCGGCCAGAAGATGCGCATGTCCGAAATGCAGTCTGAGGCCGGTGCAGCCGGTGCTGTACATGGTTCTCTCGCAGCCGGTGCATTTACTTCTACCTTCACCGCTTCTCAGGGCCTGTTGCTCATGATCCCCAACATGTACAAGATTTCCGGTGAATTGCTCCCCTGCGTGTTCCATGTCTCCGCAAGAGCATTGGCTGCCCATGCATTGAGCATTTTCGGTGATCATGCAGACGTAATGGCTGCCCGCCAGACTGGCTTTGCCATGATCTGCGGCAACTCCGTACAGGAAGTTATGGATATGGCTGCCATCGCGCATCTTTCCACACTGAAGGCAAAAGTTCCTTTTGTCAACTTCTTCGATGGTTTCCGTACTTCTCATGAAGTATCCAAGATCGAAATGATCGATTATGCTGATCTGGCAGAAATGGCCGATTGGGATGCCATTGCCGAATTCCGCCAGAGAGCACTCAATCCTGAGCATCCGCATCAGCAGGGCACTGCACAGAACCCCGATATTTATTTCCAGAACAGAGAAGCTGCCAATAAATACTATAATGCAACACCTGCCATCGTACAGGGTGTTATGGATGAGTTCGCTAAAAAGATCGGCCGTACTTATCATTTGTTCGACTATGTCGGCGCACCGGATGCGGATAAGATTATCGTCCTCATGGGTTCCGGCGCTGAAGCAGTAGAAGAAACTGTCAATTACCTCAATGCGCGCGGCGCAAAGGTTGGCGCAATTAAGGTTCGTTTGTATCGCCCCTTCTCCGCCAAGGCATTTGTAGATGCAATCCCCGCTTCCGTCAAGTCCATCACTGTGCTTGACCGCACCAAAGAACCCGGTTCTCTCGGCGAGCCGCTGTATGAAGATGTCATCGCAGCATTGTTTGAGGAAGGCCGTCAGGCAAAGGTTGTTTGCGGCCGCTATGGCCTCGGTTCCAAGGAGTTCACGCCTTCCATGATCAAAGCCGTATACGACAACATGGATGCTGCTTCTCCCAAGAATCACTTTACTGTGGGTATTGTAGATGATGTCACCGATACTTCTTTGGAAATCAAGGAAAAAATCGATGCTTCTCCCGAAGGCTGTGTTCGCTGCATGTTCTACGGTCTCGGTTCCGACGGTACCGTTGGTGCCAACAAGAACTCCATTAAGATTATCGGCGACCATACCGATATGTATGCGCAGGGATACTTCTCCTACGACTCCAAGAAGTCCGGCGGTATCACCATTTCTCACCTGCGTTTCGGCAAGACTCCGATCCAGTCCTCCTATCTGATCGATACGGCAGACTTCGTTGCTTGCCACAACCCCAGCTACGTTACCAGATATGCTGTTCTGGAAAGCCTGAAAGAAGGCGGCACTTTCCTGCTCAACAGCCCCTGGACGCTGGAAGATATGGAAAAACATCTGCCCGCTTCCATGAAGCAGGAAATCGCCAAGAAGAACGTTCAGTTCTATAATATTGACGGTAATAAGATCGCCAGAGAAGTTGGCCTTGGCAACAGAATCAACATGTGCTTGCAGGCTGCATTCTTTAAGATTTCCGGCGTTATTCCGGAAGCAGATGCTGTTGAATACATGAAGCAGGCTGTTAAGAAGACTTATGGTAAGAAGGGTGATGAGATCGTCCGCATGAACTGCGAAGCAATCGATGTCGCTATCTCCAAAGTTGAAAAGATTGATTACCCCGCTTCTTGGGCAACTGCTACCACCGGTGCAGAAGTAGTTTCTGTAACGGATGATCCTTATTTCAACGAAGTTATTAAGCCCATTACTGCACAGCAGGGTGATAAACTGCCCGTTTCCGTATTTGATCCCAGCGGTTATGTTCCCACTGGTACCACCAAATATGAAAAGAGAGGCATCGCCGTCACAGTTCCCAAGTGGCTGCCTGAAAACTGCATCATGTGCAACCAGTGCGCTATGGTTTGCCCTCATGCCTGCATCCGTCCGTTCCTGGCCAAGGAAGAGGATCTTGCCGGCGCAGACGCAAGCTTTGTTACCAAGGATGCGCGTGGTAAAGATGTAGCCGGATATAAATTCCGTATGCAAATTTCCCCGCTCGACTGCACAGGCTGCAATAACTGCGTAGACATCTGCCCCGCCAAGGAAAAAGCTTTAGTGATGGAATCTCTGGATAGCAGCCTGGAAAAACAGGCAGCTAACTGGGAATTCGCAGTAAAACTGCCCACACCTGAAATCAACTTCAATAAGAAGACGGTTATCGGCAGCCAGTTCTGCCAGCCGCTGTTTGAGTTCTCCGGCGCGTGCGCAGGCTGCGGAGAGACACCTTATGTCAAGCTGGTTACCCAATTGTTCGGCGACAGAATGATCGTTGCCAACGCAACCGGCTGCTCCTCCATCTATGGCGGCTCTGCTCCTACCTGCCCCTATACCGTCAATCAGAACGGTCACGGTCCGGCTTGGGCAAACTCCTTGTTTGAGGATAACGCAGAATTCGGCTTCGGCATGAACCTGGCAATCGCTCATAGAAGAATTGCTCTGAAAGAGAATGTCCAAAAAGCTTTGGAAGCTGGCTACTGCAAGGGTGAATTGGCAGAACTGCTCCAGGCTTGGGTAGATAATTATAAGAATGCTGACGAAACAAAGCGCCTGGCAATGCTCATTAAGCCCGCACTGGCAGCAGCTATCAGCGAGACAGAATGCGGCGAAGCCAAGACTGCTCTCAAGAAGATCAATGCGGATGCTGACCTGCTGGTCAAGAAATCCATCTGGATTTTCGGTGGCGATGGTTGGGCATACGACATCGGTTATGGCGGTTTGGATCACGTCATCGCTATGGGCGAAGATGTCAATATCCTCGTACTGGATACAGAAGTATATTCCAATACCGGCGGTCAGTCCTCTAAATCTACTCCTACCGGTTCTGTTGCAAAATTTGCTGCAGCCGGCAAGCGCGTAAAGAAGAAAGACCTCGGATCGATTGCTATGACCTATGGCTATGTTTATGTCGCTTCCTGCGCAATGGGCGCCGACAAGAACCAGCTGGTCAAGGCTCTTAACGAAGCAGAAGCTTATGATGGTCCTTCTCTGGTCATCTGCTATGCTCCCTGCATTAACCATGGTATCAACATGAGCAAAGCACAGGCCGAGCAGAAGAAAGCAGTGGAGACCGGTTATTGGCAGCTGTATCGCTTCAACCCCGATCTGAAGAAAGAAGGTAAGAACCCCTTCATTCTGGATTCCAAGGAGCCCACCGGCAATTATCAGGACTTCTTAGCTGGTGAAAACCGTTATAGAAGCCTGAAGAAATCCTTCCCCGCTGATGCTGAGCGTCTGTTTGCTCAGGCAGAAGAAGAAGCGAAGGAACGCTACGAGGGCTATAAGAAGAGAGCTTCTCAAGACTAAATCATTTAATTTCAAAAAAGCTATTCGCAATGCGAATAGCTTTTTTCTTTCTACCTGTTCATTAAGTAAAGAAAAATGATTTCCTAATACCACATACCACGCAAGTAATATATCTTCCAAATGTTTCTTATAAAAAGAACACCTGTACTTTACAGGTGTTCTTTTATTTCTTATTATACATCCCATAAACTCATATAGTTGTTAAATTTCCCAACATCATTTATTCAAGCGCATCACTGTACAATGTACCTTTCCATCCAGAATCGACTCCAAATCATATTTTGCATTGGCAATGATTACTTCCGTTCCATTCTCAATTGCCTGTTTTGCATAAATCAACTTTGCCTTAGCGCCATTGGCTCCCACGCGCGATGCCCCTTTACAGTAAGTAATCGCCTCATCGATTTTTGCTTCCAGTTCCTGTACCGTCTGTCCGCTGATTTCCTCAATCAGCGTAGAAGGATCCTGTACATCCCGGTAAATACCATCTGCAGAAGTCAATATGACCAGCTTCTTTGCACCAACCAGCGTTGCGACGACTGCTGCCGTTTCATCGTTGTCGACACATTCCACAACCGCCGAGCTTTCTTTCCGCAATGCAGCAATCTCCATACGGCGCGTTTCTTCATCACTTAATGGATCGTTATAATTGACAATCGGAATTGCATTCTGATTAGCCGCCCGATAAAAAAATCTCCGCAAATGTTCTGCCTTTTCCTTATCATTAAAATGTGTATGTTCTACCAACACCTGCCGTACCGAATATTTGGGATCTACAAACTGTCGATAAAGCGACATCAAAATTGCCTGCCCCTGTGCAGAATAATCAGTCTTTATCTCTTCCAAATCCCCACGAAGTTCGCTTCCCGTACGGTGCAGATAATCAATCCGTCCAATCTCTGTAGCACCGGAGCTCACCAAAATATATCCGGGGCGCAAAGCTCTGGCCAGGTTGCAAATGCGATTATAATCAATATCATTGGCCTCTTCCTGTATCATCGCCATGGACCCGATTTTTACTACCACATCAAAATTAAGATTTTTCACGTTTTCTCCTCCGGTACCTAACTGCTCCCCTTGTGTAATCGTCTCAATTATACTATTCTATGCTTTCGGAAGCAACCGCCTTTTATAAAAAAGTGCCGCACAAGACGTGCGGCACTGCTTACCTGTTGCGTATCTTTAGAAATTATTCCGATCCATAAAATCAGAAGATTTATTGATCCGTTTAGGCATTGCAGGTTTTTCTCTTCTTCTCTGAGGGAATTCTTCCAGCTCAGGCTTATTTTCTTCTTCCTGAGTCGGCTGTATTTCCGGATATTCCGCCTGTTCTTCCTGGATGCCCACCTGCTCTATTTCCAATTGCTCGGCAGACGGCTGATAGCGATGCTCCGGCTCTGTTTCCTGCTCTTCAAAATCAGGTTTCCCGGATATATGCTCAAAAGTACCTGCCGATTCCGCTGTACGTTGCACCGGAGTCCGTTCAACTGCCCGGCGCATTACTCTTCTGGCCTGCAATTCACGCTCCTGCTCCTGTGCTTTCTTCTCTTTATTAATCAGTACCAATAGAGTGATACCACCGCCAATCAGCAAAAGTACGATGATGATAATAATCCAAATCAATGCACCCAGCCCGTTGGATTTCTTTCCATTTACTTCTACTTCAATGGCATTAGCCGAGACCACCACAGTATAACCGTCAGGGTCTACCGCAGTCATTTTAAAATAATAAGTTGTATCCTGCTCCAGTTCCTTTTCCAACTGATAATTATAATCGTAACTGCTTTCACCCGGATACAGCATGCTGATGGTATTCAGCCCCAATTCACCAATCGTGTCTTCCGTCAGTTTTACATCTGTGAAAATGCTGTCGCTATCATTTTTAATCGTCAGTTTAAACTTGAGCAGATTGTTCTTCTTATATTCCGAAGTATCTACTGTTACTACCAGAGAAAGCTTCCCTGTATAATCTTCTGCCGGTTTTTCCTGTACCACAATATCTACCATATTAGAAGTATAGGTATATTTTTCTCCATTCTCATCTTCCGCTGTCAGCGTAAAGGAAATCATACCGCTTTCTTCCAACGTAATCGGGAAAGTTGCTTCCAACGTTCCTTCTGCCGGCAATCTGGTACTGGTAAGCGGAACGTTCTCCCCATTGGAAGCAGTAAGCAGCAAGTTCTGCAGATCCACATTACCGCTGTTATTCATGGAAATCGTAAATGTGATTTCCTCATCTGCTGCAGGATAAGCATTGGAAACAGAAGCCAGCACGGTCATGGCCACTTCATTTACCTGAATCGTAAGTGTTTCCATGTTTTTTGTATAAGTCTTACCATCTGCCGTATAAGTCAATACCGGTTCGATAGGCGTCGTCTCATTGATTGTAGCCGTATAGGTAATCACTTTGCTGTCCCCAGCTTCTACCGAAAAGGCACTGCTGATCGGGTTGCCCTTATTCAGTTCACTGGCAGTAATCTTTGCATTTTCAATTTTTACATTACCTTTGTTTTCAATTGCAAAAGTCAGCTTCACTTTGCTGCCGCTGGCAACTTCTGTGCTATCTGCCTTAACTGCGGTGGATACACTGACAGAAGCAGCTTTTTTGGCAACTTTAAAGGAACTTTTTTTGCTCTTCTGCTCGCCATTAAAGGTATATTGCAGTTCTACTTCAATATCTTTATCCAGCTTATCCGCAGAGACATTATAGGCATTCTTATAGTTTTCCGAAGCCCCTGCTGCCATGGTACCGTAATCAGCAACCGTACTCCCGCCTACTTTCAGTTTAACATTCTGAATTTCACTGCCACTGTTTGTGATCGCAATATCCAGTGTTACATCTCCACCACTTACCATTGAAGTGGGCGAATAGCTTTTGATTGCCAGATTGACATTTTCCACCGCTTCTGATCCGGGATCTTCCGTTCCAGGATCTGTTTCCGTCGCAAATACCGTCATCGGAAGCGCTGTTAACATTAAACAGATGAGTGTCATCCATGCAAGCAGAAAAGATAATGCTTTTTTCATAAGAACCTCCAACTTTTTGAAGTTGTTACATATATTGATTTGTAATTGTATACCGTAAAACTATCGCTATTATATACCCTTTGTAAACCCAGTTTAAACAAAGAGAGCGCGTTCTGTCAAACTTCCGCCTGGTAATTTTACAAAACTTTCATTTATTATATATCCAGAATTGCATATTCCTGCTGCAAAAATTCCGGGCGCACACTGCCCGCCGAAATTTCAGCCAACAGTTTTTCCAGCCGCTGCCCTGCTTTCGGTGGTATCTGCAACTGTACAGACACCATATCGGTATATGCCACATCGCAAATCCGATATCCATTGCCCAACAGCTGTGCTTCCGCTTTGCCCCACAGGCGAAAAGGCAGAACTATCTGATAGACTTCTACCGGCTGATATGCGATCTTATGAGCAGCCTTCACCGCTTCCGACACGCTGGAAGTATACGCCCGCACCAGTCCGCCAGCCCCCAGCAACGTTCCGCCGAAATATCGTGTTACAACCGCCAATACATTGACCAGCCCACTTTTCTTGAGCGCTTCCAGCATCGGGACCCCTGCAGTTCCCTGAGGCTCTCCATCATCACTGCAGCGACTCAATTCTCCCATCTTCCCAATTACATAGGCGCTGCAGTTATGGGATGCATCCCAATACTTCTTTTTACAGTCATCCACAATGGTCTGAGCTTCTTCCGGTGTTTGCACCGGAAAAAGCCTGCCATAGAATTTTGACTTCTTAATGACCTGCAACACCTCACAGGGTTCTTTAATCGTAGTATATGCCCGAAAATCCTGCATCAGTCGATTACAATCACTTTATGGAAGCCCTTTTTGCCTTTACGCAGCATAATGGATCCTTCCTGTATATCTGCCTGCGAAAGTTCCTGGAATTCATCTTCCACTTTCTGACCATTGACATAAATTCCGCCGCCGCTGATCAGGCGCCGTCCTTCACCACGGGATTTTGTCAGACCCGTTTTAGTCAACATATCAATCACAAGCTTGCTCTGTTCCAATTCTGCCAAGGTAACCTGCGTAGAAGGCATCGCCGCATCTTCTCCACCGCCGGAGAACAGAGCTCTGGCTGCAGCCATTGCTTTGGTAGCCTCTTCTTCTCCATGTACCTGACGCGTAATCTCAAATGCCAAGCGTTCTTTCGCCTCATTGATTTTTGCATCTTTCAGGCTGCCCAGCCGCTCCACTTCCTCCATCGGCAGGAATGTCAGCAACGCCAGGCAGTTCTTCACATCCGCATCATCCACATTTCTCCAATACTGGAAGAACTGGTAGGGGCTGGTTTTCTCAGGATCCAGCCACAGCGCGCCGCCTTCCGTTTTGCCCATTTTTTTACCATCGCTCTTCAGCAGCAGTTTAAATGTCAGGCCATAGGCTTCTTTCTGCTCTTTTCTGCGGATCAGGTCTGCTCCTGCCAGAATATTGCTCCACTGGTCATCGCCACCCAATTCCAGCTTACAGCCATAACGGCGGTTCAATTCCAAAAAGTCGTATGCCTGCATCAGCATATAGTTAAATTCCAAAAAGGTCAGACCTTTTTCCATTCTGCGCTTATAGCACTCAGCCGTCAGCATGCGGTTAACCGAGAAATGTGCTCCTACTTCCCGCAGAAAATCGATATAATTCAGCGGGCGCAGCCATTCCCCATTATCCACCATAATAGCTCCATTCGGCTTATCTTCTGAAAAATCCAGGAATTTACCAATCTGCTTACGAAACTGTGCCACATTATGATCGATGGTTTCAGTTGTCAGCATTTTGCGCATATCAGTCTTACCGGAGGGATCGCCTACCATGCCGGTGCCGCCACCCAACAGCACAATCGGTCTATGCCCGGCCTGCTGCATATGTGCCATTGCCATCAGAGCCACAAAATGCCCTACATGAAGGCTGTCAGCCGTAGGGTCAAATCCAATATAGAAGCTAACTTTTTCCTTGCCCAGCAATTCCTCAAGGCCTTCATGCGTAATCTGTTTGATAAATCCACGCTCTGTCAGCGTTTGAAATACATTTTTTTCCATTGGTGATCCTTTCAAATCAAAATTTGTCATTTGTTTTCTATATGGTATATCTTTTTACAGATGATTTCCTCCATATGCCCGGGCAGCTTTGCCCATATAACATGCCCCCTTTTAGCCACGCCACTTTCGCAAAAAACGGCATAACTATACATCATAAATACCTATATTATTATATATTTCTTTGTATCTTCCATCAAGAGATATTTGCATTGTTTCACTGCAGAACCCCTATATTTCATGAGTTTTTTTGCAAAATCCCTTTTATTCCCCGTTTTACACTGGTATAATAAGTGTGTATATCATTCATCACATTGCAATTCATTCCATAAAATTCGCCGTTTCGGCGTCTTGATGGATGCAATATTTTAAGGAGGACATTTTCATGCAATTTTCCAAAGAAGTGGAAGAAATGGTATGTGTCAAAAAAGGCCCCCATCATGGCCCCGCACCCATTCCTGAAGAAGGCAAATGGGTAAAGGCTACTCAGATCACGGATATCTCCGGCCTTACACACGGTGTTGGTTGGTGCGCTCCTCAGCAGGGTGCCTGCAAGCTGACTCTTAATGTTAAAAATGGTGTAATTGAAGAAGCTCTGATCGAGACGCTGGGTTGCTCTGGCATGACTCACTCTGCAGCAATGGCTGCCGAAATCCTTACCGGAAAGACGATTCTGGAAGCACTCAATACCGACCTCGTCTGCGACGCGATCAACACCGCTATGCGCGAACTGTTTCTGCAGATTGTTTACGGCCGTACTCAGACTGCTTTTTCCGAAAACGGTTTGCCGGTAGGCGCTGGTCTGGAGGACTTGGGCAAAGGGCTCAGAAGCCAGGTTGGTACTATGTATGGCACCAATGCCAAGGGCGTCCGCTATCTGGAAATGGCTGAGGGCTACTGCCTGGAAATGGGCCTCGATGAAGACGGATTGGTAATTGGTTATAAATTCGTACATCTCGGCAAGATGATGGAAGCCATCAAAAAAGGCGTAGATCCCAAAGAAGCTTACGAGAAGAACATCGGCACCTATGGCAGATACGATGAAGCGGTCAAGTATATCGACCCCAGAAAGGCTTAAGGAGGGATATCATGGTACAGTTTGAAGGTTACGAAAGAAGAATTGCGAAAATCGAAAAGTGCCTTGCAGAATATGGCTTCTCCTCTCTGGAAGAGATGAAGGCTTTTACTGTAGAAAAGGGCCTGGATGTAGACGGTATCGTCCGCTCCATTCAGCCGATCGCATTTGAAAATGCCGTTTGGGCCTATACATTGGGTGCTGCAATTGCCCTCAAAAAGGGCTGCAAAAAAGCAGCTGATGCAGCCGAAGCTATCGGCATCGGCCTGCAGGCATTCTGCGTTCCCGGTTCGGTAGCTGACCAAAGAGAAGTTGGCCTTGGCCACGGTAATCTGGCAGCCATGTTGCTCCGCGAAGAAACCGATTGCTTCTGCTTCCTGGCAGGCCATGAATCTTTTGCGGCTGCTGAGGGTGCTATCGGTATTGCAAAGACAGCCAATAAAGTAAGAGTTAAGCCCCTGCGCGTAATTCTGAACGGCCTTGGCAAAGATGCTGCAGCAATGATTTCCCGTATCAATGGTTTTACGCATGTAGAAACCGAATATGATTTCTATACCGGCGAATTGAAAGTCGTTTGGGAAAAACCCTATTCCAAAGGTGAACGTGCTGCTGTAAAATGCTATGGAGCAGATGATGTAAACGAAGGTGTTGCAATTATGCGCCATGAAGGTGTAGATGTTTCTATTACCGGCAACTCCACCAACCCCACTCGTTTCCAGCATCCTGTGGCAGGTACTTATAAAAAATGGGCTATTGAGCACGGCAAAAAATACTTCTCCGTCGCTTCTGGTGGCGGCACCGGCCGTACACTGCATCCCGACAACATGGCAGCCGGCCCCTCCTCTTATGGTATGACCGATACCATGGGCAGAATGCATAGCGACGCTCAGTTTGCAGGCTCCTCCTCCGTTCCCGCTCACGTCGAGATGATGGGCCTCATCGGCATGGGCAACAACCCCATGGTCGGCGCAAGCGTTGCGGTTGCGGTTGCTGTTGAAGAAGCGATGAAATAAGCGCAAAAAACACGATAAATAAAGCATTTTTAGAAAGCTCTCGATTGTTTTGGTCGAGGGCTTTTTCTTTTAAAAAACTGCTGTCCTTTTTGTCCACATTGCTTTTTGACCACGTTTTGTCCACACGATAACGTGAAATATCAAAATAACAAAAAGGCAGGAGAAATGATTATGGCAACAGAAGTACTCATTCGCGAACGAAAATCAGTAAAACACGGAAAAACTTATGAATACAGGTTTGAAACGGCTTCTATCGGCGGGAAGCGCCAATGGATTTCAAAGAGTGGATTTTTGACTGCAAAAGAAGCAAAAACCGCAGGGATTGCGGCGCTTAACGAATACAATAACTGCGGTAATGTGGTTTTCGATTCCAATATAAGTTTTGCGGATTTCCTTGATATATGGCTCGAAGAGGAATGTAAAACAACATTAAAGAGCATTACAATAGCAAGTTATCAGAAAAAGATAAAAAATCATATCATACCCGCACTCGGAAAATATGCATTAAAGAATATCAAGAGAACAGATTTACAGAACTTTTTGAACAAAATGCACGATAACGGATATTCTAAAAACAGCATTGTCGAAATAAAAGGGATTTTAACAAAATGCCTTTCCTATGCAGTAGAAGAAAAATATTTGTCTGTTTCTCCCGCTGTTGGCGTGAAGAAACCAAAATCAGAATTCACAAAAATCCCCACAAGAAGCGCGCCGCATTCGTATTTAACGCAAGAAAAAATGGATCTTATATTTAAGCGCTTCCCGCAAAGAAGCACAAGCTATATTCCTCTTTTAATTGGTTATCGTTGTGGGCTAAGAATCGGCGAAACATTCGGACTTTTATGGGAGGACATTGACTTTAGCGCAAAAACTCTTTCCGTAAAAAGACAAATTCAATGGAAGCAAAACGAACGCCCCGAAGAAATTAAAAAGTGTGAAAACGGCAAGAAAAGCGATAATTGTGGGTATTGGTATTTTTCAAATCCAAAATATAATTCTTTCCGCACGATTGATCTTGATGATGAATTGCTTGATATTTTAAGACAGGAAAAAGAACAGCAGGAAGCGGCAAAAGCATATTTTAGAGAACGTTACACACAGTGCTTTGCGGACGAACACAAAAGAATAAACACAACAGGAAATGGAAAACCAATCAATCTTATCTGCGTTCGCGAGAACGGAACATATATCACACCCCGTACTTTACAGCACACTTCCGCCGTCATACATAATCAGCTTTTAATCCCCGAGTTTGACTACCATAGTTTGCGCCATACCCATACAACAATGTTGATTGAATCTGGCGCACCAATAAAATATGTGCAGGCTCGTCTTGGGCATAAAAACATTGATGTAACCCTTAATATTTATCAGCACCTTACGGAAAATCAAAAAGCGCAGGGAAATGCAATCTTGAATCATATGTTCGCCCAATAGAGAATATAAAACCAACAAAAAAAGAGCAGTTTCCTGCTCTCTTTTTGGGTGTTATTTAATTGTAATTCCCTTTATGTTTTTCTTGATGCTCTCCATAATCTTTGAGGAGATAACCTTGCGGAACTTCTCGCTGTGGAATATCTCTCCCATATCCTCAAAAGCAACGGAAACAACCTCTTGTATATCCCACTCAATCGCTCCGATAAGCCGTTCCGCCGCTTCATTCCATTGTTTAGCGCATATTTCTTCCACAAGTGGCGGAACAGTCTGCATAATGATTTGTTGCGCTATCTGCGCCATTTCTTCTCTGTGTTCTGCGGCGTGTCCTCCGTGTGTATCAAAACGAGAACCGTTGCGCACATATGCGCGCTTGCCGTTCCAGTTTTCATAATGATAACCGTTCATTGTTCTGCATTTCCTCCGCTTCTCTCGCGTTGTGTATATAATACTTTTCGTAATACTGTTTCAGTTCCTCCTCATCAATGGCTGGCGGCTCGTCTAACGCACAAAAGGAATACATCTCGTCAAGCGTTCCAAATACGCGGCGCAAATACCGCTCCAACGGCTTGTATAATGCTCTCTCGCTTTCTCCACAATAATCCATTACATCGTTGTATCTGGCAATCAACGATTCCAACATAAGACTTCTTTCGTCTGCATTTTCGTATGCCTCCCACGGCATAGACGCGCTTTCGTCGTGTTCTTTCAATAGTTCTTCCAACAATTCATAATTCATTTTCATTTCTTCCTCCTTGATTTATGATTTCTTTGCTTGCCGCAAGGGCGGCGGGATAGTCCCGTTCTAAAACATAGAGAATGTAATTGTAATTCTTAAATGACGGCTTCTGACCGCTGATATAGTTGTAAAGTGTGTGCGGTTTTACATTGATTTTCTTTGCAAACTCTTTGAGAGTAATGCCGTTGAACGAGAGATACCGCAAAGCCTCCCGAAACTCATTTAATCTTGAATCGGTCATATTTATTTTTCCTCCTCGTTGTTGTAATCGCTGGCGGGTATATTGTGGGAAACAAGGCAAAATACAATCTCAAAAAGCCGTTTTCCACCCACATCATCCTCGCGAATATTTTTTTAGCGCGTTCCGTTCTGACGGCGCGCGCAGTTAAAATCCCAAATACTCTCTTTCTGTCATATCGTGTATTTCGCCGATAGAGAAAGTTTGATTGATTCCCATTTTTCTTTTGGCATTATTTATTATTTTATCTGTTTTATTTATATTATTTATTTCTGTATTGTTGTGGCGGGATAGGTTTTCCGATTTTTCGGATATGGCAGAACGGGAAACCGAACACCCTTTTCCGCTCGGTAGTTCTCCGAAACCATTCGTTTTTTGGGCGCGTTCGCTCTCGCGGCGGGGGCTTGTATAGAAATGATAGAAATTTCCGCCTTTATGCACGATATATCCTAATTGAATCAGTTTATTTACTGCATCGCTGTATGCCGTCTTTTTATATCCCGTCGCATTTTCAAAGGCTTGTCGGGATAACTCCAAATTGAATCCATCCGCATTTCCCGCAAGATACAGATACAAGGCAAATTCGCACTTTGTCATTACCTTGACCGCCGCCTGCCATTCGTCAATGCCAATCTGCAAAAAATTCTCTCTGTATTTGGGTTTATGTATTTTTACTATTCGCTGATTTGGAACACTCATATTTTTCTCCTTTTTACGCTGTATTCTTTTCTTTACTCCTTAAAAACGGCAACAAAAAAGAGAGGACACACAGCTATCGCCTAAAAATGCCCTCTCTGATATATAAAACAACATTATGCGCTATACTTATATGTTTTACTTCTACATATATATGTAATGTTATTGGGTGGAGGGTATGTAGTTTTGGGGCAAAGAAAAGTTTTGATATGCCATTAAGAAAAGCAATATCTGCGGCTATGTGCCACATAAAAGTTTTGTTTCTTTTCTCACTTTCTATATATATTATACTTGAAATTTAGGGGATTTTCCAATTTTGTGGGGCGTTCTGAAAACTTGACAGGCGCGCTCCGCTGCGGCGGCGGCAATAAAAAAGCCTCCCACGAGGGGAGGCGAGGTTCATTTCATATCATATTTTTTCTTGACCGCAAAAGCAATTCCCGCAACAGATATTATCATAAGGATAGCGTATATCCATAATGGAAAACTGCTGTCTCCTGTTTCGGGAGAATCGCTTTTCGGCGTGAAAGTGACTTTTAATACAGAATCGTTTTCAATTTCCTGCAAAGTGAATATGCTGTCTCGCAATTCTGAAAAAACATTTTCGTCATTATATAAAATAGCTTTTAATTCATAATCAGAATTAGAAATGATATAAAATTCTGTCTTTGTGTGCCGATTTACTTCTATTGTTGTGCTTTCCGTATAGCTTTTCCCATTTACTTCAATTTTTCCATTTCCCTCAATTTCAAGTTTTACGGAAACTTGCGAGGGAACGGTTGTTGTTAAAGTCGTTTCAGAGGCAAGCGCAGGAAACGGAATACAACAAACTGTCAGTATCGCAATAAGCAAAACGGCACAAATTTTATTTTTAATTGCGGATACCTGTTTCATTATCTTTACGAATTAGCTTTCACTTACAACTTCCGCCGTAAATGTAATGGTTGAAGAATATTCTCCACCAAGTGCTTTGCCCCAATCGGTGCTGTCAATTTTTACTTGCAAAATTTTATTATCATCGACCGCAGAATATGGACCACAATCCGCTTCATAGTTTTTATAACATTCGCCCCAGCTAGTCCCTTTAAATATAACAGAATGACCTGACTGTTTTTCATTTTCATAATTTTCATCGTTATAAGTAGCTATATAGTATGGAATGGTTGTAGAGACCTCTGCTGATTTAAACTTATCATATGTTAATGTTACTTTCAAATTTTTTCCTGTTGCAAAACCACTGGAATTGGTAACAGTTATAGTTCCTATATCTGTACTTGTCGCTCCAAAAGCAATTTCCTGATCAGCGGGAATATTCAGCGTATAGGCTGCGTCGGGGACTGTGGTTGTAAGTGTGGTTGTGTCTGCGGCAAACGCTACTGTAGAAAAAGAAAATACCGTCAGCACTACTAAAGCAATAGCAATAAATTTTTTCATAAGTTTATACTCCTTTTTTTATTATTTAACCCTCAGGGTTAATTTCGTTTCTGCGCCGTTTAACGGCGTTTTTTCACTGTCCATCTTAAAACAGGAATACTGTAATACAGCGTTGGGATAGGTTCCTTTTTCAAGGGATTGCGTTAAAACAATGGGCGAGGAAGTTTCCCCTGGTTTGATATAATCCGATTGCCAAAGTCTTGTGCCATCTTCAAGATAGAGTGTTATTACAAAATAGCAAGTATTCTGTATCGGATTGTTGAGCGATACGTTTTGTTCTAAACTGTCTGCTTTCAGCGTAATCCCCTCATAACCGGGAATTGAAATGCTGTTTTCGTTTTTTTCGATAAGCCCGCTATCTTGTTTTTGTATCGAGGTATTTGTTTGTAGCATATCTTGTTTTAAGAAAATAGCCCATACACTTATGAGGACAGCTATAACAACGAGGATTATCAAGAGAATAATTAAATATCTTTTCTTCATTATTTGCCTATCCTCTCACAACTTCCTTAAAAGTGTGCTTCACAATCTGCGGCGTTCCCTCTAACTTCACATACCGCGCAACCGTTGAGCCGCTCCGCCCGATCTTTCTGCCGACGGCGGCATAGCTGCCCAGTTCAGCATAAAGGCGGTTCATTTCAACGATTTCCTGCGGTGTTACTCTGCGCGCCATTACTTTTTATCGCTCTTTCTGAAAGGCTTTTCACCCGTCTTTACGCAACTGTCAGAATGTTCAATACACTCTTTCCACATTTCGTTAATGTAACCTGTGAATGTCTTTTTCTTTGTTTCGTCGTTGCAGACTTCCATAATTACGCGGTTGATTTCATCCAGCTTTTGCTGATAGTTCCACGGAACAGTAATTGTCTTTTTGTCGGTGTCAAGAATGATTCTCATAGTAACCTCCATAAAATAAAAAATGTATGAAATTCCGCTTGAAATTGCGTAAATTCATACATACCAGTATATATATATATATATATATTGTCAAGCATTTCAGCGAAAATTGCCGAGAATAAGCGAAAAATCATATATTTTACTGCAAGCTTCGCAAATTGCATTAAAATCCGTGTATTTTACATTAAAATCAAAACAAAAATATAAGAATACGCCCGATTCTACTGCATTCACAATAAATTGCGTTCATTTTGCATTAAAATCGGGCGTTTTCGTGTTATAAGCCAAACGCGGAGACTAATTTGTTTGTTGCGGTCTGCATATTGCGCATATCACAGTGCGCGCACAACATCAAAAGCAATGACAATATAAATTGATTTGCCATTCGTTTTATGATATAATTTTAATTGAGTTAAGACTTATTT
>CAMEMG010000003.1:0-61253 GCA_945927325.1 uncultured Clostridia bacterium
ACAGCCGAAAAGGCTCAAAGTGGCCAACATAAGCACCAGCATAAGTGCAATTTGCTTCATGAATTTCATGGATGAAAACTCCTTTTTCATAGAATTTGATATATTTTTACATACATCCTTACGGATGCTGTGAAAGCAAAGTAAATTGTTTGCCGATATGAGATAAGGCCCCGCGTTGCTCCAACTGTTCAATCGCCCGATATAGAGAGGCGCGACTGATATTGAGCAGAGCGGCAAATTCTGTCATACTGCGCACGGTGTAGCGCCCTTCTTCATCGGCTTGCTTTTGCAGATAGGAAAAAAGACGATCTTCTGCGCTCATGGTGGAAAGCCGTTCCAATTTATCTGTGAGAAAAGCCACACGTGTACTTAAATAGCACAGGAAATTGGTGCGAAATCGGGCCGATTCTTCCAGCAGAATATCCACTTCTTTTCGGGTGAGACAAAGCATGCGCAGGCGCGTCAGCGCATAAATCTCGCTTAATTGTGTATGCTCCAAATAGATGGAAGCAAGGCCGAATACTCGTGGCGGGGCAATGTAATCCAACACAGCACCGTGTTCGCCGGTCTGTTGAATGCAAGCCCGGCCATATAGCAGCAGACCCAACTGGTCGCCTGTATCCAGACGCGCATGTTTTTCATGACAGGAGATAGTGCAACGCCCTTGCAGAAGCTGGCTGATCTCTGCCAAAGAAAATCCGGAAAACAATGGGTTTTGGCTGATGATTTCCAGATCATCGGCAGTCGGTTGAACCGTAGGCATACATGCTCCTTTCAAAAGTGTATTACATGAGACACTTTATAGACATTGTACTGAATATGATATGAAAAGTCAAGCAAAGGTTACAGCAGAGGCAGCAATGCTTGCGGCGATGGAGCAAAGAGGGTATACTAAAAAAGAAAAATGCCGAAAAGCCAAGTCCGGCAAAGATCAATGAGGTAATGACGTGAAAACCAGCAGATTATTTCGAATTTTTATGATGGCGCTTGATTTGATTGTGATGGCACTGCTGCGCCCGTTTCGCAAATTTACAAAGCTGCAGCATTTCCGGCTTGTAAATGAAGAGGAGCAGATACCGCATGCGACAGAGGCTACACAGCCTGCAGTGCATGGAATTGAGGCACAGTTGGAAGTGGATGGCCAGCCGGCAGAGAGTTATCAGCGCATGCAACCGGTGGAAGTGAGCGAAAAAGAGCCGTATACACAGCAGGAAGGGATTGTCACTTTTCGGGGTGACCATCTGCGCAGCGGTGCTGCCCTGGGCAATGCCACATTGAAGCAAAAAAAATTGCGCATTCGGTGGAGCACAGAAACAGGAAAACTGGCCAAAGGGTATGGAAAAGGTTTTTGGACAGGCAGTGGATGGACTGGGCAGCCGTTGGTTCTGCATTGGACGCAGGAACAAAAGCAGTCGATGAACCTGTATGAGGAGAAGAAACAAAAAGAAACTTTATGGGAAGTCATTTATTCCACGATGGACGGCAACGTCTATTTTCTGGATCTGGAAGACGGAACGCCTACGCGTGATGTGCTGAAAGTGGGGCTTCCGTTTAAAGGCGCGGGAGCAGTACACCCTTCGCTGCCAATCCTCCATTTAGGGCCCGGCGATTCAGGAGCCGGAGAGGGAGAATACGCCCGCGCTTATCTTTATAGCCTGGAAGATTGCAGCAAGCTGCTGGAATATGGTGGGCAGGATCCCTTTGCTATCCGTGAGTTCTGTGGATTTGACAGTTCACCGCTCTTTTTCGGAGATTATATTTTTGAACCGTCTGAGAATGGAATCCTTTACACATTTAAACTGAATCCTTATACAGATGAAGAAGGAAAACTGCGCATCGCTCCTGATGAATTTGTCAAGCTGCGCTATAAGACGGCGCGTTCCAGCGAAGAGAGCTATTGGCTGGGCATGGAAGACAGTCCGGTTATGTGGAAAAATTATTTGTATATTGCAGATAATGGCGGCACTATGCTGTGTGTTGATGTCAATACCATGCGTATTGTCTGGACGCAGGATGTGGTGGATGATACCAATGGGTCACCTGTATTTTCTATGGAGGATGGACATCCATATCTGTATATTGGCACTTCTCTGCACTGGTCACCCAGCAAGCGATTGCGCCTTGGCGATTGCCCCATTTTTAAACTGGATGCCATCACCGGTGAATATGTCTGGATTCGCTCCTACTTCTGCAATACGATTGCCGGGATTTCTGGTGGTGTTCAGGCGACGCCGGTATTGGGCAAGCATGAGATTGAGGATCTGGTGATTTTCCCGGTTGCCCGCACGCCCAGTGTGCGCAACGGAATTGTGGTAGCATTGGATAAGAAAACAGGCAAGGAAGTTTGGCGTTATAAAATGAAAGCGTATGCGTGGAGCTCTCCGGTGGCGGTATATGATGAGGAAGGGAAAGCCTATCTGCTGCAGGGAGATTCGGCAGGGACACTGCATCTGCTGGATGCACGAACCGGAAAACTGCTTGATCAGCTGCCGTTGGGCGCGAATATTGAAGCCAGCCCGGCAGTGGTGGGAAATACCCTGGTTGTGGGTACCCGCGGTATGAAAATTTTTGGAATTGAACTGCTATGAATAAAAAAACTGCGTCCTCGGAGAAGGACGCAGTTTTTTTGCAAAAGACTTATGCACGTACCAGATGAATAGCAAAACCACCGAATTCCTGAGCCAAATAGACGACGCGGCAGCCTTTCTCATCATATTCATAACTTTCCGGATTAAAAGCAATGCCACGCTGCTGCAAATGGAATACTGCCCGCTCGATATTGGAACAGAAAAACGCGATGTGGCCGTTTTGACCACGGAAAGTATATTTGATGACTTCCACTTGCGGACCGGCAAAAATGGATGCAGGTTTCTCATCGGGGGAGACGCCTAACAGAGCGCAAAACAAAGCGGCAACACGGCGAGCTTCTGTTTCATCGGCGTTATTGATTCCCAGATGTGCAAAACGCAGACCCATGAGAAGATCGACAGCCTGACGGCAGAGGGCGGAAATTGCAGTAAAATCCCCTGCTTCGATTAAGGCAGCAGGAACCATCCAACTGCCGCCACAGGCGAGAACATTTGGCAGAGCCAGATAATCCGCAAGGTTTTGAGGGCCGATTCCGCCGGTGGGAATCAGGCGCAATTGCGGATAAGGTCCTCTCAGAGCCTTCAGCATGGCCGTGCCACCACACTGTTCGGCTGGGAAAAATTTCAGAATGGAAAGGCCCATACCCATGGCCTGCTCAACTTCGGTGGGCGTGGCCACTCCTGGAAAAACAGGGACTTCATGCGCAAGGCACCAGCGAATCACGTCCGTATTGAGCCCGGGGCTGACAATATAGCGAGCGCCTGCGGCGACAGCCTGTTCCGCCATGGACACGGAAGTAACGGTTCCGGCACCGACCAACATTTCGGGCACTTGTGTACTGATGCGCCGAATACTCTCGACAGCAGCATCGGTGCGGAAAGTAATTTCAGCAGTGGGAATGCCGCCGGCCAATAATGCTTTGGCCAGAGGAACGGCCTGTGCAGCATTGTTTAAGACGACAACTGGCAGGAGGCCGATTTGAAAAAGCTGTTCCGGAGAATACATTTTTATGCCTCCTGATGTTGATTGAAAAATTGCTGCAGTTGTTCGCGAGTCGGAAGACCTTCGTTGTCGCCGGGGACAGTAATCTGGCGTGCACCTATGGCATTGCCGCGGCGGATTGCCTCAGGCAAAGGTAATTTTTCCAATAAGCCGCTCAATGTTCCGGCAGCAAAGCCGTCTCCGGCACCCACGGTATCTATTACTTCTACCTGAAAACCGGCAACTGTGCCACGTTCTTGTGCGTTTTGGTAATGCGCTCCCTTGCTTCCATCTTTCAAAATTACAGTCTTTGCCCCGAGTTTGCAGTAGAAATCCAAAATTGCGGCCGGATCGCTAAGGCCGGTCAACAGCTGCGCTTCACCAATGCCCGGGAAAAAAAGGTCGCAGCCTGCGGCAAATGCATGCATGAATTCACGCATGACTTCGGTACTTGGCCATAGCTGAGGACGCAGGTTGGGATCAAAGGAGACGAGCAACCCTGCCTGCTGTGCTTTTTCCTTTAGGCGAAAGGCTGTCTGCCGGCAGGATTCGGAGAGCGCAGGAAGAATACCGGTCATATGAATGGCAGAGTAATCGGAAAAGTCGATGGATTCGATATCTGCCGGAGAGAGGGTAGAAGCGGCAGAACCGGCGCGAATATAGAAAATTTCAGGATCTCCGCAAGAGACCTTTTCCTTAAAGACCAAACCGGTGCGGTGTGTATCAGAAAAAGAGAAAAAGCGAGTACTGATGCCCATTTGTTCCAGCTGTGAAGCGATCATATGGCCAAAGGGGTCGTTTCCCACTTTGGTGACATAAGTGGCCTGGTGCCCAAGGCGGGTGAGGCCAATGGCGACATTCAATTCTGCGCCGGCGATACCCGTGCTGTATTGGCTGACCTGAAAAAGGGGAACGCCCTCTTCATTGGAGCGAAAGAGGCACATGGGCTCCCCCACCAGTAGAATTTTGCTGTAATCCATGAAACTCTCCTTATCAGAATATAAAAGAATTTAAATACAGTGTATCATGGGAATAGGAGAAAAAACAGCCCTGCCGATGGATTTGCCGGTGAATTTTTAAGAAAAGCATTTAATTCATAATTTGTTTATTATCCCAGGTATTGTAAAGTACGGAAACAACGCGTAAAATAAAGGCTATTATGATAGAAAAAATTGTAGAATCTACCATTATACGGCACAGGTTGATCGAGTGCGGGCAGCAGGTGGCGGTCGCAGTAAGCGGTGGGGCAGATTCCATGGTATTGCTGCACGTGTTGCATCGCCTGCAGCTGCCATGCGGCTTTCGATTAAGTGCACTGCATTATGAGCACGGTATCCGTGGAGCACAATCGGAAGAAGATATGCGTTTTGTACAGGAAACCTGTGCAAAATTGGGAATACCGCTTTTTGTTGAACGGGGCAATGCACTGCAAATCGCTCAGGAACAGGGGAAAAATCTGGAAGATACCGCTCGGAGATTGCGCTATGATTTTTTTGCGCGTTGCTGTCGGGAACAGGGAATTGACCGAGTGGCAGTTGCGCATCATAAGGATGACCTGGCGGAAACTTTTTTGCTGCATCTGATCCGGGGCAGCGGACCGCAAGGTTTATGTGCGATGCCATATTTGCGGGAGGATGGGATTATTCGCCCGCTTTTGGATGTTTCCCGCAAACAGATCGAAGCATATGCTGCCGAACATGGCATTGCATTTCGGCAGGACAGTACGAATGAGGATTTGCATTACAGCCGCAATTTTCTGCGACTGCAGCTTTTGCCGCAAATGCGTAAACTGAATCCGGAAGTAAGCGATGCCATTGCCCGTGCGGGGCGCCTGTTGGAAGAGGAACAACAGCTTTTGACAGAATATACGTTGAGAGAATATGCGGCCATTGCGCAGGAACAGCAGAGCAGAATTATTTTGCAAATTGAAGAACTGCGGCTGCTGCCGGCTGCCATGCGCCGGCGGGTGCTGCGTATGGCTGTGCACCGCTGTACAGGGACGCTGCAAGATGTTGGCAGTGCCGCGATAGAGCAGCTGGAACGATTGGCAGAGCAGGGAGAGACAGGAAAAATATTTTCTTTGCCCGGCATTTTTTTTGCACAGGTCAACTATGGTTTGTTGATTCTTTCTCCAAAAATGTATACAATAAATAAGATGGAGCCGATGCGCATTCAGCCGGGAGAAAATTTGTTGCCGGACGGTGGACGGCTGTTGATTTGGCCGGCAGAAAGGCCGAACAGTTTTCCTCCAAGGCAGAGTTTATGCCAATATATTGATGCGCAAAAACTGCCGCAGAACTGTATGCTGCGCACACGGCAGGAAGGGGATTTGTTTCGGCCTTTTGGTGTGCAGGGAAGTCAGAAACTGAAAGAATGGTTTATAGACCGCAAGATTCCACGGGAACAGCGGGAACAGCAACTTTTGTTGTGCTGTGGCAAAGAAGTGTTGTGGATCATCGGGCATAGCTTGAGCGAAACACTGCGCGTGCAGCCGCATACCCGGCATATCTATGAGGTACAATATATCAGGCCCTAAGGGCGGAGAAAAAATATGGAAACAGGAAGTTTACTGGAACGGGATATTGAGGAAGTGATTCTGAGCGAGACGCATATAGCGGCCAGAGTGAAAGAAATTGCAGGGCAGATCGCGGAGGATTATGCCGGAAAAGATTTTATCATGGTCGGTGTGCTGAACGGTGCGGCAATTTTTTATATTAACTTGATTATGGAACTGGATATTCCGTTGGAAATGAATTTTATCCGCGTTTCCAGTTATGGTGCGGGGACAAAGAGCTCAGGGAATGTGCGCATGCTTTATGATTTGGAAGCGGATATTGCGGGAAAAGATGTGTTGATTGTGGAAGATATTATTGATTCCGGCAATACGCTTTGTGCACTGAAAGAGTTGTTCCATAAGCGGGGTGCCAGGAGCGTGCGGTGCTGCTGTCTGCTGGATAAGAAGGAACGCCGGGAAGCACCCATTCAGGCAGATTATGTGGGATTTGATGTGCCGGATAAATTTTTGGTTGGGTATGGGCTGGATTATGCCGGGAAATATCGCAACCTGAAATTTGTGGGGACATTGAAACCTGAAATATATAGCGTATAACAAAGATTTGTAAGCCATAAAGGAGGAGTATTGAGTTTGAAAAAGTTTGTTCGCGGCCCATTGATTTACCTGCTGCTGATTCTGGCAATCTTTCTGGTAGCGCAGTCGGTAGTCAACACGGATAATCAAAAAGACGCCGTTTTGGGATATACGGAATTCTTGAAAAAAGTGGAGTCCGGAGAGATTACGGATATTACGATCGTAGGTTATGAAGCGGTGGCTTTGAAAAAGGATACGGCGATCAAGAAGGAAGCTTTTCCTAAAAAATATGACTATTATGTATATCTGCCTTCCTACTATCAGATTGATATTGACCTGAAAGCAGCTTTGGGCGTGGAAAGCCTTGCGGAAAGCGAAGTAAATATCGTTTATCAGAAGGTACAGGATAATTCTATTTGGATAGATGTGATATTGCCTTATCTGGTTCCCATTTTATTGATGGGCGCGCTGTGGTATATGATGTACCGCCAGACACAAGGCGGTGGCAAAGGCATGAATTACGGCAAAAGCCGCGCCAAGATGACCATGGGTGAAAATGTCAATAAGACTTTTGCAGATGTGGCTGGAGCTGATGAGGAAAAAGCAGAACTGGAAGAGATTGTACAGTTTTTGAAGAACCCCAAACAGTTTACCAAATTTGGTGCACGTATCCCCAAAGGCGTTTTGCTGGTTGGACCGCCCGGTTGCGGTAAAACGCTGCTGGCAAAGGCGGTGGCGGGAGAAGCAAAAATTCCTTTCTTCAGCATTACCGGTTCCGACTTTGTGGAAATGTTTGTAGGTATGGGTGCAGCACGCGTCCGCGATCTGTTTGACAATGCAAAAAAGAATGCACCCTGCATTATTTTTATTGATGAGATTGATGCGGTCGGTCGTCAGAGAGGAGCTGGCCTGGGCGGTGGCCATGATGAACGGGAACAGACGCTCAACCAGCTGTTGGTAGAGATGGACGGCTTTATCGTCAATGAAGGCATTATTGTGCTGGCTGCAACCAACCGTGTGGATATTCTTGACCCGGCTTTGCTGCGCGCAGGAAGATTCGACCGTCAGATTGTCGTCAATGTGCCGGATGTCAAAGGAAGAGAAGAGATCCTGAAAGTACACTCCAAAGGCAAACCCCTGGGTTCGGATGTGGATTTGAAAGTGATTGCAAAACGCACACCTGGCTTTTCGGGAGCTGATCTGGAAAATGTGCTGAATGAAGCGGCAATTCTGGCAGCCAGATTTAAAAAACAGGAAATTTCCATGGCAGAAGTGGAAGAGGCGATTACCCGTGTAATCGCAGGCCCGGAGAAAAAGAGCCGCGTGATGACTGAAAAAGATAAAATGGTGACAGCTTATCATGAGGTTGGTCATGCGATTTGTGCGAAAGTTTTGCCGCACTGCGATCCGGTGCACGAAATTTCCATAATTCCCCGCGGTATGGCAGCCGGTTATACGATGACATTGCCCAATGAGGACGAGAGCCATTATTTTAAATCCAAAATGGTAGATGAAATGACGATGATGCTGGGCGGAAGAGCGGCAGAATCGTTGGTATTGGGCGATATTACCACCGGTGCCAGCAATGATATCGAGCGGGCAACGAATATGGCGCGGGCGATGATTGTAAAATATGGTATGAACGATGCCATCGGACCGGTTTTCCATGGCAATAATCAGGAAGTATTCCTGGGTAAAGAGCTGGTTCAGTCGAAAACCTGCAGCGAAGAAGTGGCGGCACAGATTGATGCAGAATTGAAAAAGCAGCTGGTATTCTGCATGGATCGGGCAAAAGAAATTCTGCAAACCAATATGCAAAAATTGCATGAAATTGCCAAAGTGCTGATGGAAAAAGAAAAGATTTCCGGAGAAGAGTTTGAGGAAATTTTTGAGAGAGAAAGCATTTTCTCTGTTCAGGAAACAACATGAATGAAAGGAGCAGAATTTAATTCTGCTCCTTTTTTATAAAACAAATTGATTAAAAGAACAAAAAAGAGGGTAAAAAGACAACAGAAAGGAGCACGATGATGAAAATAGATCTGCATATGCATTCCACAGCTTCCGATGGAACGGATAAGCCGGAGGAAATTGCACGGCAATGTGCTGAACAGGGCTTGGAGTATGCTGTATTAACAGACCATGATACGATTGCCGGGGTAGCAGCCTTTGCGACGGAAGCACAAAAGCAAGGGATTAAGACGGTCAGTGGTATTGAGTTTTCGGCGAATAGTGAAAAGGAAATGCACATTCTGGTCTATGGAGCGGATTTGCAAAATGCGGAATTTTGTGCTCTGATGACAGAACTGGCCAAAAGGCGCAGCAGCAGAATCGCAGAAATGACGCAAAAACTGATAGATCTGGGATTCGGGATCACGCACGAACAGGTTCGGCGCTTTGCGGCAAACGGTGTGCCGGGCAGGCCGCATATTGCATTGGCACTGGTGGAGGCAGGAGAAGCCGCTTCTGTAGATGAGGCTTTTCGCAAATATCTGAAAGTCGGATGCCCGGGATATGTACCGCGCCGTGGTGTGAGCCGGGAACAAATTTTATCCGCAGGGCGGGCAGCTGGCGGTCTGCCAGTGCTGGCTCACCCGAAGTTCACCTATGCTGCGGATTTTGATGCGCTGATTTCTCAAATGAAAGCGGCCGGACTCGCTGGAATAGAAGCTTTTTATCCCGAACACGATGATGCGGAATGCGCGTACTTTTGTGCATTGGCAGAAAAGTATGGGCTGTTTGTCACGCAGGGAAGCGACTATCATGGACATATACGCCCTTCTACCTATTTGGGGAAAGAATGCAGAGGAGAAGGACACCCGCTGCTGCTGCGCGGAATTCATGAGATTTTTGAAAAAAAGCAGGGTTAAGCGCTGTTTATGTTGATAGTTTTGCCTTGCTGTGATATGATAAATTTATCAAAGTTTTGATATTAGAACCTATGGGAGATATAACATGCATAGTGAACAAGGAAATGTAAAAATCTTTGCAGGCAAGACGGGCCATAGCTTTGCAAAGAAAATGTGCAACTATCTTGGGACAGAACTGGGCAACTCTGAAGTCATACATTTCTCTGACGGCAATATCTTTGTCCGCATTAAAGAGACAGTGAGAAATAGTGACGTGTATCTGGTTCAGCCAATTGGTATGGATCCGAATAATGAACTGGTTGAAATTCTTTTCTGGATTGATGCATTCAAGCGGGCGAGTGCCAGCTCTATCACGGTAATTGTACCTTACTTTGGCTATGCCAAAGGCGATAAGAAGGATGAGCCCAGAGTATCCATCCGAGCCAGAGTGTGTGCAGATTGTATTGAAGTTGTCGGTGCAGATCGTTTTATTACGATGGATTTGCATGCACCGCAGATTCAGGGGTTCTTCCGGATTCCATCCGATCATCTCTATTCGTTGCCTTTGCTCTGCGAAAGTGTCAAAAAATATGTAGATGTAAGCAATTTGGTGGTCGTATCTCCTGATGCAGGTTTTGCGAAAACAGCTAGAAAATATGCGGATTATCTGGGAACACCGGTAGCAATTGGTGATAAGACCCGTGTAGCGCATGATGAGAAGGCAAAAATTCTGGAACTTATTGGCGAGGTAGATGGGAAGGATTGCCTGATTGTAGATGACTTCAGCATTTCCGGCGGTACACTGATTGATATTGCCAATGTTTTGAAAACAAAAGGAGCAAAGCGCATTGTAGCTTGCCTGGGGCATAACATCTTGAGAGAATCGGGCGTTAAACGCATTGAAGAAAGCCCGATTGAGCTGGTGATCAGTACGGATACGGTTGAAAATCCCTATACGGCAGACAGCGCAAAGATGGTTACTGTTTCGGCAGCGCCCTTGTTTGCAGAGGCGGTTTCCAGAATTCATAATCGTGTTTCTGTCAGCCCGTTGTTTGCCAAGGTGCCGGAGAAAGTATTGGAAGAATCAGATAAATAAGAAACTGTTATTTTTGGGGGTAGGCATTGTAGTAGCGTGCGATGCATATTTTCAAAAAGCAGTAATTGAAAGCGGTCATTGTAATGACCGCTTGTTTTTTTAATACAAAAATAAAGGAAGAGAAATGAAACAAGGCAAAATTGATTTTCTGTAATTCCAGCCTGTGGAGAATGTTGTGCTGATTGTTGGAAGAAGAAAGAAGGCTAATGTGCAGGCTGCCGGGAAGCGGATGGGTATGTTCCGGCGTGGACTGAATCGGGCAGGTGCAAAATACATGCCTGTGCAAAGGAGCATGAAGCATTATTTTGCGGGCTATGCACCAAGTTCCCCTGCGAAAAAGCGGAAAGCCTGATGCCCTGAAAAAGGAATTGCCGGAGCTTGCCAAACAATATCGAAGCATAACGGAACAAAAGGCAAATTGTTCTGCCGAAAAGGATAAAAAAGAAAATTAAAAAACGCAGGCAAAATGCCTGCGTTTTGTTTGCGTAAAAATTGCTTATTCCAGATTGTTGTGATAATACATGATATCCTCAGTCTTAGCACCGATCTTCTCCATAACAACTTTACGGATTACTTCGTTCAGTGCGAAAGCGGATTCATAGTAACCAGTTACATCGTCATAAGCCATCTCTTCTCTCTGCTCGGCGGTCAGACCCCAATCCACGCGCTCGCCAAGGCCTTTGTTCTTGACGTTCTTGTTGACAGGAGGACGGAAATCGTTCTTTTTGAGTCTGGGAACGGTGACATTGATATCAGCGATTTTGCCGATAATGGAATCTTCGGGTGCAGCGCCGGAGATCAGAGCAACTTTAGCGCCCTGCTCTTTTGCCTGCTGTGCGATAACGGCAATCGTCTTGGTGTTGCCGGAACCGGAGTTGATCAGCAGAATGTCGCCGGGGTGGATGGAAGGCGTGCCGTTATCGCCTACGCAATAAACCAGCATACCGATCTGAGACATATCCATGCCCAGAATACGGACTACGTTGCCTGCACGGCCCCAGCCTGCAGTGAATACGCGCTTGGATTCAGCAATTGCTGAAGCGATTTCTTCAATCTGCGCGGGATCGACTTTGCTCAATGTTTCTGCGACATTGTTACCGGCGCAAGCCAGCAATTTGGTAATATCTAACATATTCAGTATCCTCCCCTTCGCTTACTCAAGGCTGTTGTGATAGTAGTGGATAGCTTCAAAAGTCTCGCCGATTTCTTCCATAACCTTGTGCTGGAGGATTTCGTTGAGGACGAAAGCTGCCTGATAGGTCAACTCGACCTGATCGAGCGTGATAGCTTCTCTCTCTTCAGGTGTGAGGTCATACGTTTCGCGAGTACCAGCAGTGCTCTTGAACTTGGGGTCACGAGCGGGTCTCTTGGCAGCCATGATTTTATTCATGGGCGTTTCAATGCGCGGGATTACGACGTTGTAATCGGCAATCTCACCGATAATGGACTGCTCGCTGGTGGAAATCAAACCGACTTCTGCACCGAAGTCTTTAGCTTCCTGAGCGATGATAGAGATCGTCTTGGTGTTGCCGGAACCGGAAACTACCAGAAGGATATCACCCTCGTGGATGGAAGGCGTGTTGTTATCGCCTACACGGAATACAACTTTGCCAATCTGGGACATATCCATGCCCAAAATGCCGGCAACATTGCCTGCACGGCCCCAACCGGAAACAAAGACACGCTTTGCTTTCGCAATTCCCTTAGCCATAGCATCAACCTGAGCAGGATCGATCTTGGCAAGCGCCTCTGCTACATGATTACCAGCTTGAATCAGAATTTGTTTGGTATCCATATTCATTCTCCTTTAGAATTTTAGTAAAACACTACCTTGTTACAGTATAAAACAAATTTAAATGGGATGCAAGAGTTTCCAATATTTAAGGAATCATTGTCACGCCACCCTCGGCCATGATGGTCTGACCGGTGATATGGCGGGAATCCTCGCTGGCCAGGAATACTGCAACCGGAGCAATATCTTCATAAGCATCGCCAAAGCGGCCGATAACAGTGGGGTTAAAGCCCAACTTTACGGGGTCACGCTCTTCTTCCGGCATTTTTTCCAATTGTTCATAGTAGAAATCTGTGATGGCGCCCGGATTGATGGTATTAACATTGATATTGTATTTTCCCCATTCCCGTGCGGCAGTCCGTGCCATGGCACGGATAGCTTCCTTAATGGCTCCATAAGCAGTCATGCCAAATTGCCCTTCTACGCCTGCACCGGATCCCACACAGATCACTTTGCCGTGCCCGCTTTTTTTGAGCCAGGGGAAGCACAGGCGCATCATATGGAAACTGCTCATCAAGCCGCTTTGATAGAAAGCATCAAAATCTTCCTGAGTGTGTTCCTCAAATAGTTTATGCCCACATACGGTAGACATAGCGTTGTTATACAAAATATCGATTCCGCCGAATTTTTCTGCCGTTGCAGCGACAAAGGCCTCCATATCAGGCACTTTTGTGACATCACAGACGAAACAGAGCACCTCGGCACCGGCTTCCCGGCAAAGACGTTCAGTTTCCTGTAATCGATCCAAACTGCGTGCGCAGATGGCGATGTTAGCGCCTTCTTCTGCAAAACGAATGGCAATCTGTTTGCCAAGGCCGCGGCCGGCGCCTGTGACAATAGCGGTTTTACCAGATAACTTCCCCATTGTAAACTCCTTTCTGAATGGTCGTGCACGTATATGAAATTGCATAAACGACTCTGATTTCATAGTAATATGAATCGGAATTTCTGTCAATTCTTCCGATAAAATAAGGGTTTTTATTATTGAATTATGCAGCACACTCATATATAATATAGGAAAAATTATTTCGTATATTCCTGCACGCTGTCTGGCGGGCAGATGAATTTAAAAGCTGATGTTTCAGGAGGAAAATATGATGGATATCAGAGTAGAGAGAATTGCTGCTCCCAAACAAAAACCGGATGAAAAAAATCTCGGATTCGGGAAATTCTATACTGACCATATGTTCGTAATGGACTATGATGCCGGCCAGGGCTGGCATGATGCAAGAATCGTTCCTTATGGCCCGATTCCTATGGAACCTACCTGCGTAACGCTGCATTATGCGCAGGAAACTTTTGAAGGATTAAAAGCCTATCGCAGAGCGGATGGCAAAATTCAGCTGTTCCGCCCGGAAATGAACGCCAGAAGAATGATTAACTCCAATCGCCGTCTGTGCATGCCCGAGATCCCGGAAGAAATGTTTGTGGAAGCGGTAAAGGCAATTGTTAAGATGGATGCGGAATGGGTACCGTCCGAACCGGAAACTTCTCTGTATATTCGTCCGTTCGTATTTGCAACAGAAGGAGCGCTCGGAGTACATGCTTCCAAATCCTATAAGTTTGTAATCGTATTAAGCCCCAGTGGTGCATATTATAAAGAAGGTGTGAATCCCGTTAAGATTCTGATTGAAGATGAACTGGTGCGCGCAGTTAAGGGTGGTACCGGTTTTGCAAAATGTGGCGGCAACTATGCAGCTTCTATCCTCGGTCAGGTGAAAGCAGAAAAGAAGGGGTGCGCACAGGTACTGTGGCTGGATGGTGTACAGCGCAAATATGTGGAAGAAGTAGGCACCATGAACGTAATGTTTAAAATTGCAGGTGAGATTTATACTGCACCGATCGATGGTTCCGTACTGCCCGGTGTTACGCGCGATTCCATTCTGCATATTCTGAGAGATTGGGGTTATACAGTGCATGAAGAGCCTCTCGCGGTAGAGGATTTGATGCAGGCCGGCCATGACGGCACTTTGGAAGAAGCCTTTGGTACAGGTACGGCGGCAGTGATTTCGCCGATTGGAGAATTCCTTTATAAAGAAGATTCTGTTCGCATCAATGATTTCAAGACAGGAGAATTGACGCAGAAACTGTACGACTATCTTACCGGCATTCAGTGGGGAAAAGAAGAGGATCGCTATGGTTGGACGACGCTGGTCGACTGATGATAGTTTACAATTTGGAAACGGCAGAGAAATCTGCCGTTTTTTTATTTGGAGTTAAAGAGATTCCGGATAGAGGCAGGAAATACATGGGGAATGTAGAATTGTTAGAAAGAAGACTTTGATTTTGGCAAAATCGAAAATCGTCTTATGTAAAATTTGCGTAATGTGAAAAAGAAAAGGGGAAAGAACCATGTTGGACGTAGTAGCCTTAGGAGAAGCGGTGATCGATTTTTCTCAATGTGGGATTGGCCCAATGGGAAACCCGGCATATGAAATGAATCCGGGCGGGGCGCCTGCCAACTGTGTGGTGGCCAGTGCCCGTTTGGGAGCGAAAAATGCCTTTTTGGGCATGGTGGGGGATGACCTTTTTGGGCATCATATAGCCCGGGCATTGGAAGCGCAAGGAATTGAGACAGATGGTCTGCTTTATACACAGCAAGGAGTGACGCGCCTCTCCTTTGTCAGTCTGGATGCCCAGGGAGAGCGCAGCTTCTATTTTGTGCCCGGGATGCATGCCGAACGACTGCTGCAGCCGCAGGAAGTAGCACTGAAATTGATCGATCAGGCAAAGATATTCCATGTTTCCTGTGTGTACGACGAAGAAGATGCAGGATATCGGGCGCTGTTGCACGCTATGGATTATGCGGCGGCACAGGGGAAACTGCTTTCCTGTGATCCGAATTATCGCCCGGGGCGCTGGTCGGAAGAGAGCGGATATGCCCGTGCGTTTTTCCGGGAAATTCTGGCGCGATGTCATTTGATTAAAGTTTCGGAGGAAGAGATGCGCATCGTTACCGGGGTGCCGGAGGATGAAGTTGAGCGCGGTGCAGCAGAACTGCTGAAATTGGGGGTAGAAAAGAAAGCGGTATTTGTCACATTAGGTAAAAAAGGCGCTTATTATGCCACCCCGCAGGAAAGTGGATATGTAGAGGGGTTTGAAGTGGATGCAGTGGATACTACCGGATGTGGAGATGCTTTCACGGGAGCGGTGCATTACTATTTCTGCCATGCTCCGCAGATGCCTATGGCTGAAATAGTGAGAAGAGCAAATGCTGTAGGGGCTTTATGTGCTACGCATCGGGGTGCTTTTGATGCGATGCCTGACGAACAGGAAGTGGCAGCATTTTTGCAGAGTCAGAAACAGTAGTGCATTATAAAAAACTGATGAAAGGTGTCTCATTAAGAAATTTTGAGCCTTGAGAAAAACGGCATAGGGCTCAACTATTAGTTTCGGGAAATCATAGGCCATTATTTTGAATAGTTTGTTTACGCATCATTTTTCACTGAGGCAAGACAGTGCAATAGGCATCGCACAAAGTATACGGCAGTAAGGGGACTGGCGGCATAATTGCCTTCAGATTGCAAAAAAGGCATGTCCATGTTAGACTAAACCATAAGTATAAAAAACTACAGAACAGATATAAAATGAAAAGTTTACGGAGCATTTGGAAGGAGGCGGTGTTGTGTCCAATTTTGAATTCATGTCAAAATACTGGCTCGATATAGCGCAGCTTGGCAAAACAGCAGAATGGTATTTATTTGCGGATGCCAATGCCTGCATTTATAAAATTGGGATACTGGCAGAGCGTGTGGCACAGGAAATCTGCTCTTTTGAGAAGATTGAATTACCGGATCAGGCCGTGCAAGCCGATCGAATTCGTGCGCTGAAATATGCTGATATGCTTCCTAAACGGATTGACGATATGTTTTGTACTCTACGTAAGGCAAGAAATGATGCCGTGCATATGGGAGTGAGTTCCCAGGAGCGTGCAGCTGCGCTGCTGCATATGGCTTTTAATCTTTGCTGTTGGCTGATGGAAGTGTATGGCGATTGGAAGTTCAAAGCTCCGGAATATAAAACTCCTGAAAATCTAACGCAGAATGCAGATTTTATAAAACTCCTGCAGACACAGGAACGCAAGCTCAACGAACTGATGGCTACAGCGGGAGAGGTTCATACGGCAGTATCCGACGCATCCAGAGCTGAGCGGGCTGAAAAGGCAAATCATGCAGCGAAGGAACTGCCGCTGACTTCCGAAGAAACCGACTGTATCGGTAGTGACCCTGTGCGCCTGGATGTGGCAGTGCTGCCGGTGGTCAACTATGCTCTGCAGCAAAACGGTGCTGTGGTGATTCAGTCAATTACTATTGAAAATATCACTGATTCTGTTATCGAGGATGTGGACATTGAGATCACTTCCATTCCGGAATTTGCCCTGCCTTTTACCCGACATATTGATCATCTGCCGGCAAACAAAGCTATTACGATTTCTCGCCCCAAGCTGATTTTGAATAGCGAATATCTGGCGGGCATGACAGAGAAAGTGGCTGGGGTTTTGCATATTGTGTTGAAAACCAAGGGGGAGACTCTGGTTTCGGATAACGCAGAAACAACTGTGCTGGCGTTTGATGAGTGGCATGGTGTTGGGTTGTATCCGGAACTGCTGGCCACCTTTGTTACACCCAACCATCCGGAACTGGCCAGGATCATCGCTCGTGCCACAGAGTTTTTGGGGCAATGGACCGGGGATACTTCTATGGATGGCTACCAATCCCAGGATCCCAATCGGGTATTAAGTCAAGCGGCTGCTATCTTTACGGCTATCAAAGAACAAGCCATTGCCTATGTGGTACCTCCTGCCAGTTTTGAACAGGCAGGTCAGAGGGTGCGCCTGTGTGATATGGTATTGCAGCAGAAGCTGGGTACATGCTTGGATCTGACCCTGTTGTACGCCTCCTGCCTGGAAGCAGTTGGGCTGTATCCGCTACTGATTACTACCAATAACCATATTTTCACCGGCGTTTGGCTGGAAGCAAGAATGTTCCCGGAATGCGTGCAGGATGATGCCTCGCTTATTACCAAGCGTTTGGCTTCCGGTGTAAACGAAATCGCCGTAATAGAAACTACCTGTGTCACCACCGGGAAAGACCTTTCTTTTGATCATGCCCGTGCTATTGGCGAGCAGAACCTGGCTACTTATCAGGTGGAATATATCATAGATGTACATAGAGCGCGTATGAGTCGTATTTCTCCTTTACCTCAGCGGGTACATACTGCCTCCGGTTGGGAGATTGTGCACGATGCTTCCTTCAAGGAAGAAAATATGGCTGCCCCCACAATGCTGGATGAAACGATTCATATTGACCCCCATGCGCAGGATAACAATCTGCCCAAGAAAGTGCAATGGGAACGCAAACTGCTGGATTTGGGCATGCGGAATACCTTGATTAACCTGCGTATGACCAAAACGCAGCTGCCAATCCTCACCAATTCCCTGGATGAGTTAGAGAATGCTCTGGCAGACGGAAGCGATTTTACCATCCTTCCCAAACCTGCTGATTGGCGTGTGGAGGAATTTTCGTTTGAAGCGCTGAATGAGATGGGCGCTGCGGGGATCATTAAAGCGGAATTTGAAAACAAGCGCCTTCGTTCTGTTTTTACCGAAGGCGAACTGACCAATGTTATCAAAGGGCTGTATCGTACAGCAAAGGCTGCTTTGGAAGAGAATGGCGCCAATACATTGTATTTGGCATTGGGTATGCTGAAGTGGTTCGAAAGCAAGCGCAGCACCAAGGCTCGATATGCGCCTATCATTTTGCTGCCCATTGAAATGGTGAGGAAATCTGCGGCGCAGGGCTATGTGATTCGGCTTCGAGATGAAGAACCGCAGATGAATATCACACTTCTGGAAAAGCTGAAGCAGGATTTTGGCATTGTGGTAAAAGGATTAGATCCACTGCCCGGTGATGAGCACGGCATTGATATTCGCAAAGTTTTCACTGCTATGCGTAAGGCGGTGATGGAACAATCCCATTGGGATGTACTGGAAACTGCCAGCATTGGCATTTTCTCCTTTTCTCAGTTTGTCATGTGGAATGACATTCGTAACCGCACAGAAGATCTGATGCGAAATAAAGTTGTCTGTAGCTTAATAGAAGGCAAACTGACTTGGGATGCACAACCCTTGGAAATCGGAGAGCGGGTAAACGAAAATAATGTTCTGCTGCCCATGCCTGCAGATGCTTCTCAGTTATACGCCATCCAGGCTGCCTGCAGCGGTGAGAGCTTTGTCCTTCATGGCCCGCCTGGCACCGGTAAATCTCAGACCATCACTTCCCTGATCATAAATGCCCTTGCCAAGGGTAAGCGCGTTTTGTTTGTGGCAGAAAAGATGGCGGCACTGGAGGTAGTACAAAAGCGGTTGGAGAGCATTGGGATTGGCCCTTTCTGTTTGGAATTGCATTCCAATAAATCCAAGAAAAAAGATGTTTTGGAGCAATTACGCAAGGCGACGGAAGTTACCAAGACGAAAACGGCTGAAGAATATGCCGCTAAAGCTGAACAGCTTGCCGCTTTGCGTGCAGAATTGGATTCTTATGCAGCGCAGCTGCACAGGATGTTGAATTGCGGAAGCGACCTGTATTCGCTGATCAATGAATATGAACTTTATAAAGACGCGCCTGATATTGCGCCATTTGATCGCGCCTTTATCCGGGGGTTGACAAAGCAGACCCTGGAGCAACAGCAGTTGGCAATAGAACGCTTAATTGCTGCAGCCAAGGAAGTGGGGCACCCTTGCAATCACCCACTTGCCAGGGTTTCCTGTATGCAGTATACACAAAACCTGCGCAACAGTCTGAAAACTACAGTCGAGGCGTATATAAGGCACCTTGAAAGTATTGGCAGTTATGCTAAGCGATTGGCGGAAGGACTGGGGAAAAAACAGCCGGAGTGTCTCGAAGATTTACAGTGGCTATCTGATGTTGCACGCCAAATGGTATGCTGGTATGATATGCCTTCTGCCTGGGCAAAGGCTGATTGCCCGCAACTGTATTTAGCAGAGGTTAGTAAACTTACGCAACATTTCCTCAAAGCAAATACTTTGAGGAAACAACTGCTGCAAATATTTGAGCCCGGTTTTTTGACACAGGATGGCGCGGCATTGTCTGCTGAATTTGCACAGGTTTCCGCAAAATGGTTCTTGCCTAGAATGCGGGGCTTGAACAAATTGACCAAGACTTTGAATGCATACGCCAGGGTTCCCGTATCGAAAAATAATATTCATCTTCATATTGCAGCGCTGCGGGATTATCAACAGGAGAATAAGATGGCCTCCGAGTTGCTCTTGAGATATGGTCAGGATTTGGGGGATTTTTATAACGGCGAGGCTACGGACTGGAACAGGCTTGCGCAGTTGGCAGAGGCTGCACAGGCCAGTTTATATGCGCTATACTGCTTGGGCGGCAGTCACGATATCCTTTGTACCTGTGGTGGCATGCAGGAACTGCGTGATGCCGTATATGGACTGGGAGCTGGGGTGGCCGAATTTACAGAGGCGAAGACTGCATTTGAGAATTTGTTGAATATTGCCCAACAGACAGAAGAAAACTGGCTGGATGGGCAGCTCGATCTTTGCAATAAGGTCCTTGCTCATGCAGATAAACTGAAGGAATGGATTGCCTATATCGGCGTTGCCGCAGAAGCCCAAACCATAGGTCTTGGCAATGTGGTGGATAACTATCAAAATGGCGCAGAGCATGATTCTGTATTCCGATCTTATAAAAAGAGATTGCTGCAAGGATTGATCTCAGACGCGATTGATGACAGTGCTACCTTAAATCAGTTCTCCGGAGCAGTATTTAACAAGAAGATAGAGCAATATAAGCGAATGGATCAGGAGTGGAGCCGCCTTTCCCGACAGGAAGCGTACTGTCGTCTGGCAAGTAATGTTCCCAATTTTACCCGAGAAGCAGCGCACAGCTCCGAATTGGGGATTCTGCAGCGCTGCATCAAGAGCGGCGGCAGAGGGGTCAGCATTCGTAAATTGTTTGATCAAATCCCCAATCGTTTGTCGCGCCTGTGCCCCTGTATGCTGATGAGCCCTATCTCTGCGGCACAGTATTTGGATCCCAAGAGAGAACCCTTTGATATTGTGGTGTTTGACGAGGCTTCACAATTGCCCACCAGTAAGGCTGTAGGTGTATTGGCGAGAGGGAGGGAAGCTATCATCGTAGGAGACCCCAAGCAAATGCCGCCGACCTCTTTTTTCACTACCAATGCGGTAGACGAAGACAATATAGAGATAGAAGATTTGGAGAGCATTCTGGATGACTGCTTGGCCTTGAATATGCCACAGTCTCATTTGTTGTGGCACTATCGCAGCCGCCACGAAAGCCTGATTGCTTTCAGCAACAGCCAGTTCTATGAGAATAAACTGTTTACATTCCCATCGGTCAATGATCGCGAATCCAAGGTGCGGTTAATCCATGTGGATGGTGTCTTTGATCGCAGCAGGACGCGCACCAACAAGGCGGAAGCTCAGGCTGTGGTAGAAGAAATCAAACGTAGATATAAGGACCCGGAGTTATCTAAACAAAGCCTTGGAGTCGTTACCTTCAACATTTCTCAGCAGCATTTGATTGACGACTTGTTCGCCGATGCCTGTACGCAGGATTCAGAGTTGGAAAAATGGGCATTTAATGAAGAGGAGCCCCTGTTCATTAAGAACCTTGAAAATGTACAGGGAGACGAACGGGATGTGATCCTGTTCTCTATCGGCTATGGCCCTGATGAAAATGGAAAACTCTACATGAATTTTGGCCCTTTGAATCGTGAGGGCGGATGGAGGCGGCTGAATGTCGCCGTATCCCGTGCCCGTTGCGAGATGATGGTGTTTTCCACCATACGTGCCGATCAGCTGGATCTAAATCGCACAAAAGCAGAGGGCGTAGCTGCTCTTCGCAACTTTCTGGAATATGCAGAGGGTAGAATTCCGGCCATGGAAGAAGCTGTCGTACCAAGCCGGCAGGGAGACTGTAAGGGAATTGCCATAGCAATCCGCAAAGCTCTGCAGGAAGCGGGATTCGATGCGGATCTGTCGATCGGCCGTTCGGAGTATCGGATCGATGTCGGTGTTATTGATCGCAAAAAGCCGGATCAGTATATCCTCGGCATTATGTTGGATGGCTATAGCTATGGTGCTGCCAAAACCACCCGCGACAGAGAAATTGCCCAAATCAGTGTGCTGAATGGGCTTGGGTGGAATATTCTCAGAATCTGGTGCATGGACTGGTGGGATAACAGTGAGAAGGAATTGAAGCGGATATTCCAAAGGCTGCAGGAACTTCAGGATAGTGTAAACGATTCTGTGCAGGAAGCTCCTAGGCCAGTCAAAGAGCCTGTGCAATTGTATGGGAGTACTTCTGTACATACACAGGCAGTACAAGGCAAAGGAGCGCCTGTCTATCAGGCTGCATCTATTCCTGCAAAATCCTTATCCGCCGATGCATTTGTCGAATCTGGGAATGAGCCTGACATCAAAAATATGATTGAAGTGGTCATCAAAGCAGAAGCGCCAATCAGTCTGTCTATGCTGACAAAGAGAGTGGTACAAAGCTGTGGTATCGCCCGTGCCGGAAGCAGGATCCAAAATCATATGAGTGCCATTTTGCAGAAGATGCATTGGAAAACGACAATCCAGGGAGATGTGGTTTTCTATTGGGACAAGGATCAGAATCCGGATGAATATAGCGGGTTCCGTGCCAGTGGTGGCGGGAAAAATCGCCGTGATGTACGGGATGTTCCTGTGCAGGAAATTGCAAATGCCATTTACACTGTCCTTTATGAGCAGGTGAGTATGGGGCACGAAGATCTTTTGCGCGAAGCTGCAAAAAAATTGGGCTATCCCCGGCTTGGCGGCAATGTGCTCTCTGCCTTGGCAGCGGGCATCCAATATGCACAGGAGCAAGGCGGGATGCTCCTTGGCGTAAATGATGCATTTGTTTTATCTGATATGGGAACAACACGAGCGGAAGAGATTATAAAAAGTTTTTAATCTATCGTTAACCAAGTTGTTTTGGATAACAAACATACAAACAGACCACGCAACAGATATATCGCTTGTTGCATGGTCTGTTTCTTTGTCATTGCCTGAAGGTGTTATACAGGAAATACTTGTCATTTTATGGAATATCCAAGTTAGGATGCTGCATTGGATGGCGCATTTTTGTAAAAAGTTTGATAAGTAAGAAAGCAATGCACGATGCCAAAGATCAGGATGCATCCTAAAGCGATGTAATTTTTTAGCCAGAAAGCTGAGCAAAGATAATAAAGTACAGGGAAAATTGCCAGTGGTATGGGAAGTTTCAGGAATGGTTTTCCTAAAAGAGCAGCTTTTCGTCCTCCTGTAAAATAGCGAAGCCAAGTCAACATATACAATAGCAGGAAAGCAAGGGCAAAGTAAAAAAGCCAGTGATCCAAAGTAGGAACAGGCCCGCTTTGGAGGAAACAAAGTGCTGCGGCAAATAATATACGGGAGCCTTGCTCGAGAAAATCCAGTAATTTGGACGGTGAAGTGATTTGTGAAACGGAGTCCCTGGGCGGCAACAGCATATAGAGGATGTTGACCGGCATCGGCAATAAGAATATGATCAATCCGAGCAAAGAAAATTTGAAATACATTATCTTACTCCAACTAAATTTCAGAAGAATCCTTTTCAGGTTTGGATGAGCGGAATACATAGTAGCGTTGATAGAGAAATTCCGTCACAAAATTGAGTGCCATATTGAGAATCGTTACCAGATATTCGTTCCAAAGAAGTGTACGATTGAGATAATTTCCCAGTAGTGTGGAAAGCGGCGTGAAGATTAGATAATAGAGAGCAACTTTGGCCATGGCAACGGGAATATTGGCGGCGGAATGAAAGGTGAATTTTCGGTTGAGCGTAAAATTCCACAGCACGGAAAGCAAGAGAGAAAACAGATAGGAGGGCCAGTAGCCCAAATTTGTACATTCATGCAGTAAAGCGAAGCTGCCCATTTGAATCAGTCCGGCACTGAAAGAAAAAAGGGAAAACTTGACAACCTTCCAAAATTCTGACATAGGAATCTCCTTCGTAGTGAGAGAAAAGCCAGTAAACGACAAAGAAAGGCTTTGTACAAAGCCTTTCTTTGTTTATTTTACATCAATAATATGAGAGAGATCATAATCATGGGGCACTTTATCCATAGCACGATGCCCGATTGCAATGCCGATGGCATATTCCAAACCTTCGGGGAAACCAAGCTTTTGTTTTAAAGCATCGCCTTGCGTTCCTGAAAATGCCATGGCCGGCATGCCGAGAATGACGGAATCCAATCCCATGGATTTGGCGGCTAAGGCTAAATTCTGTACAGCGATGCCGGCATCTACTTTGCCATATGCGTTGTTTGGGTCAACCGCAATGATGATGAAGAGCGGTGCATTGTAAAGTACTTTGTTGTTTCGTTCAGCTGTTCGCTGAATGGCAGCCTGGTCTCCACTGGCTAAAATTTGATGGACGACAGCCTGTTCGATTTCATCCAGCATTTGCCGGTTTGTGATAAACAGAAAACGTTGAGAGCGAGCATTAACAGCAGTCGGTGCGGCCAGCGCAGTGCATTTTAATGCAGCCAATTCATCCTCTGATAAGGGCTGGTCAGAATAAGCACGGATGCTGGCACGCCGTGCGATAGTCTCCAAAACAAAATTGTTTAACATAAATAGATACCTCCTGAAATGAATATTTAGCCGAGATCATCGTTGGGGAAGTGCATTTGCATTTGAGCGCGCGCTGTATCCATGGTTTCCAGGGAAATACGTGTGCGTTCATTAAACGATGCTTCGGAGCCATCCCCTTTTTGAATCATATCAATAAAAGCCTGTACTTCATAGGATAAATCCTTGCGGAAAGGAATATCTTCCAGAGGGAGTTCTTCCACCCGACCATCACGATAGGTAATGGTCACCCGGCTGGGTGCGTTGAGCCCTTCAATGGTCATATAGCCATCCTCGCCCTGAATTTCGCAGCGATTGCCGGAAGGAGCGACTTTTCCGTAAAACAACGTGACCAGCATAGTTTCGTAAGAGGCGGTAATAGTACCTACGCCATCCAACCCATTATGTAATTTGATGGCAGAGGCGGTGATCTCTTTTGGCTTCCCGAAAAGGCCGGTCATAAAATTCATAGTATATACGCCTAAATCCATAAGAGCGCCATTGGCCATCTCGGGAATAAAAGCATTCTCAATAATGCCTTGCTTGAAATTGTCATATCTTCTGGAATAGGAACAACAGGAAAAAATACTGCGGCGCAATGTTCCCAAACGCGGCAGCGCTTCCTGGATGCGAGCATAATTGGGGTTGAAAGCGGTACGCAATGCTTCCAAGACAATAAGGCCCCGCTCTTTGGCGGTGTCGACCATCTGCTGCCATTCGCGGGCATTGGCAGCGGCAGATTTTTCTACCAGCACATGTTTGCCGGCATGCAGCATCTGTAAGGTATATTCTTTATGGCAAAAATTCGGAGTGGCAATATAGACGGCATCAACTTCCGGGCAGGCAGCCAGTGCTTCCAGGCTGGTAAACCATAATGGCGCACCCCATTGAGCCGCATATTCCCGTGCGCGCGCCTCCTTGCGGGAATGGACAGCCATCAATTGAAAATCCGGGCAGGATTTCGCTGCTTCCAACAGATAATCGGTAATAAAATTGGTACCGACAACGGCAAAACGTACCATAAATTCAATTCCTTTCTATTTAAATCTCTTTGTTCTCAGTATACGAGATAGGCGGCAAACAGTCAATGCGGAAGCCTTTTTTATTGACTTGCCAGTCCGATTGGGATATTCTAACATAGACGAGGTGTGGTTATGAGCAAAAGAAAAATAGCAATTGGTATATCGGGCGGCGTCGATTCCGCAGTCAGTGCGTATCTGTTGAAGAAACAGGGATACGATGTGATGGGCGTTTTTATGAAAAACTGGAATGAAGAGGACGAGAACGGTGTCTGTACGGCCGATCAGGATTTTGAAGATGTGCGCCGAATTTGTGATGCCATCGATATCCCCTATTATTCAGTAAATTTTGCAAGGGAATATTGGGAAAAGGTATTTTCGATTTTCCTGGAGGAATATAAAGCAGGGCGGACGCCTAATCCGGATGTATTATGTAATAAGGAAATCAAGTTTAAAGCATTTCTGGATTTTTGTATGGAAATCGGAGCAGAGGAAATTGCTACCGGGCATTATTGCCGGGTCAATAAACTGTGTGGTACCCGATTGATCAAGGGCAGGGATACGCGCAAGGATCAATCTTACTTTTTATGCACGTTGGAAGCCAAGCAGCTGGAGCGAGTACAATTTCCGGTGGGTGGTTATACAAAGGAATATGTCCGCCAGATTGCGCGGGAGGCGGGAATCCCGGTTGCGGATAAAAAGAATTCCACAGGCATATGTTTTATCGGAGAGCGCAATTTCCGCAAATTCCTGCAAGGCTATCTGCCTGCACAGCCGGGAGAAATGCGCACCAGTGCCGGCGAATATATCGGAATGCATCAGGGTCTCATGTATTATACGCTGGGGCAGAGGCGCGGCCTGAATATCGGCGGCCGAGGCACAGGAGAACGCTGGTTTGTGGTCGGAAAAGATCTTAAAAATAATATTTTGTATGTCGAGCAGGGAGAGGACAGCCCTAAGCTTTATTCCAAGGTATGCGTGGTCGATCATTTCAGCTTTGTAAATCCATTGGACGTTAAAGAGTTTGACTGTATGGCGAAGTATCGTTATCGTCAGCCTGATCAAAGGGTGCACGTATTTATAGAAGGAGACAAAGTGCTGATCGAAGCATATGACAAGCAGCGAGCGGTTACGCCGGGGCAATATGCAGTGTTGTATAGTGGAGATGAATGCCTGGGCGGAGGGCCGGTGTCGGTAATTTTGGAATGAGTCAAGCGGAGGAAACGAAAATCATGTTGCAGGAAGATATGAAAGTAGTAATTATGGCGGCGGGAGAAGGAACGCGTATGCGCTCATCTTTGCCGAAAGTATTGCATCAGGCTGCAGGCAAATGTCTGGTGGAGTGGGTGGCTGATGCGGCTCGCGCAGTAACGGAAAAGCCGGTGCTGATTTATGGAAACGGCGGCGAGGCAATACGGGAACGATTTGGAGAAGCCTTTACCTATGCGCTGCAGGCGCAGCGTTTGGGAACGGGGCATGCGGTGATGGCGGCACGGGAGCAGATCGCCGGCAGCAAATATACGATTGTATTGGCAGGAGATATGCCGCTGGTCCGCCCGGAGACCATTAAACGTCTGGCAGAGGAAGCGATTGCTGCAGATTGCGACTGCATGCTGCTCACGGCTTCGCCTGAAAAGACGCCTGCCTATGGGCGCATTGTGCGCGATGCACAGGGAAAAATTTGCCGCATTGTAGAGGATAAAGACGCAACACCAGAGCAGAAACAGATCAAAGAACTGAATATTTCTTTTTATTGCTTTAAGACACCTGCATTATTGGAAGCACTTGACCAGTTGAAACCGGAAAATGCACAGCATGAATATTATTTGACCGATTGCATTCAGGTGCTGTATGAGGCAGGGAAAGAGGTGCGCAGTATTGATATCGGAGATATGCAGGAATGTATGGGCGTGAACACGCGCGTGCAGCTTGCAGAAGCAGAAGCGGCTCTGCGAGCCCGAATCAATGAAAAATTGATGTTGTCGGGCGTGACTATGATAGATCCGACCAACACTTATATCGGTGCTGATGTGGAAATCGGGCAGGATACGCTGATCTATCCGGGCGTTATTTTGGAAGGGAAATGTCGTATCGGCAGCGGATGTATCCTCTATCAGGGCAGCCGGATCCGCGACAGCATTGTGGGCGATGGCACAACGGTTGAAAATTCAGTGCTGTTGCAGGCTGAGGTGGGCAGCTGCAGTAAAGTAGGCCCCAATGCTTACTTGCGGCCGGGCACACGTATCGGGAATCATTGCCGAATCGGCGACTTTGTGGAAACAAAAAATGCTGTAATCGGCGATGGCACCAAAGTGTCTCACCTGACTTATGTGGGCGATGCACAGCTGGGCGAGGATATTAACATCGGCTGCGGCGTGGTCTTTGTCAATTTTGATGGAAAAGAAAAGAAGATGACTACGGTAGGGGACGGTGCGTTTATTGGATGCAATACTAACCTTATTTCGCCCGTTCAGGTAGGGGCAGGTGCCTATATTGCTGCCGGGACGACAGTCACGAAAGACGTGCCGGAGGATGCATTGGCTATCGGCCGGGCCAGAGAACTGGTCAAGGCAGGCTGGGCTAAGGGCAGGTATAAAATACACAGAGAATAAAGGGAATTAAAGGAAATGTATTTGATAGTGGGGCTGGGCAATCCCGGCCTGAAATATCGCAAGACGCCGCATAATGCCGGCTTTATGGCATTGGATGCGTTGGCAAGGGAGAAGAAACTGCGCTTTTCCAAAAGCCGGTTTGAAGGACAGACAGCAGAATTGAATGTGGGTGGAGAGAAAGTACTGTTGCTCAAACCACAGACGTTTATGAACCTCAGCGGCAAAAGCGTAGCAGCGGCGGCAAATTATTACCGTATTCCAAGTGAACACATTATTGTCATCTATGATGATAAGGATTTAGAGCCGGGAAAGCTGCGCATCCGCGCTAAGGGGAGTGCGGGCAGTCATAATGGTATGAAATCGGTGATTGCAAGCCTGGGAACAGAGCAATTTCCGCGGGTGCGGTTTGGAATTGGGAAACCGCCGGAGGGAATGCGCCTGATGGATTATGTGCTGCATAAACTGAGCCGCGAGGAAAAGGAGCTTTATGAGCAGACTGCGCAAAAAAGCGCGCAGGCTGCATTGGAGATTGTTTCGGCCGGGTTGGAAGTGGCTCAGCAGAAATACAGCTCCAAATAAGGAATTTAGGGGGAAGAGTGGAACAATTTCTTGAATTGGTGGCAAAATTGCCGGAATTACAACAGCTTTTTTCCAGCGTGCAGGGCGGATTGCCCTGCTCGCTTCTTCGTGTGGCCAAAGAACTGCGCCAGCATCTGCTGCATCTGTTGTTTGAAAAGACGGGGCGGGATGTTTTCTATATTACCTCCAGCGAATATCATGCACGCAGAGCCAGTGAAGCATATATTTATCCCGAACGTATTTTTTTGCCGGGACCTCAGGCGGAATTGCGTCCGGTAGAGGCGCAGAGTGCAGAAACACGGCATAATCGCGTGCAGGCAATCGACCGTCTGCATCAAAAGGGAGGCGTTGTATTTGCATCGCTGGATACGCTGTTATTTAAAATGCGTCCGCCGGAAAAATTCTTTGCTCAGTATATTACGCTAAACGAGAGCATGGAGATCTCACCGCAGAAATTGTTGAATCGTTTGGCAAAAGCCGGTTATGAATACGCACCGCTCATTGAAAGTGTCGGACAGATTTCCGGCCGTGGAGAGATGGTCGAAGTCTTTGCCCCTGGTTTTGCACAGCCGCTGCGTATCACTTTTTTTGATGAAGAGATCGAGAGCATCCGGCTTTTTGATGCGGATTCACAGCGCTCTTTCGGAGGCAATCTGCGGGAGGCGAATATTCCGCCTGCTCACGAATTTGCACTGAATGCGCAGGAGACGGCTCTGATGCTGGAGTACTTCCGCAATTCGCAGACAACGAAATTGGAAGGAATTCGGGAAACTTATCTGTTGTCGTTGGAAGAAAACGGGAGTTTTCCCAATATTGAAGCCTATATGGATCTGCTGACAGAAAAGGTCAGCATTTTGGATTATGCAAAGGCGCCGATTGTATTGTTTGATGATTGCTCTGCTATGATGGGCGAGCAGAAAACCCGTATTGACAGCCGGGCAGCAATGTTTGGTGAGATACTGGCGGATGACAGTGCTTTTGGCTGTGAAATGTTGTATTTGTGGGATGCGGAGGAGTTCCTGGAAAGAAATAAGCAGCTGCTGATTGATGTGGAAGGATTGCAGCCATATCGATTGTTCGCAAATGCATCGCAGATAGATTTTCATACGCGCAGTACGGTTGGTTTCCAGGGGAATGCAGATTTACTGGCAGAAGCGATCAAAACGCGTATTGCAGGGGGATATCAGGTTTATCTCTGCGCCGGTGGCCGTCAGACCAGCATCAGCGGTGCGCTGCAAGAGCGGGATATTCTGGTGCCGCTGGGCGCCAAGCTGAAGGCTCCGGGCGTGAGCATGCTGCCAATCTCGATGGAAGAAGGATTTGAAGCCGAAAGCATTCGAGCGATATTCTTTTCAGAAGAAGATATTCTGGGAAAAAGGGCGCGCAAGGGAACGCCTGCAAAAAAGAAGAAGACGAAAGAAATCGGCCTGCTGGCCGACCTGCATTCTGGGGATATTGTAGTACACGAAATCCATGGAAAGGGAAGATATCTGGGCCTGCGCACAATGGAAGTGGCGGGCGTCAGTGCCGACTATATGGAAATCGAGTACCGGGATCAGGATCGTTTGTTTATTCCGACTTCGCAGATTGGGCGCATTGATAAGTACATCGGCCCAGACGAAGAGGAGACGCGCCTTTCAAAATTAGGTGGCAGGGAATGGGAAACGACGAAAGCAAAAGCGCGCACTTCTGTCAAGAAATTGGCGGAAGATTTGGTGGAGATATATCGCGAACGCAGCCAGGCCAAAGGGTATCAATTTTCAGAAGATACCGTCTGGCAGAGGCAATTCGAAGATAATTTTGCTTATGAAGAAACGCCTGGCCAGTTGGAGAGCATCCAACAGATCAAGCAGGATATGGAAAGCAGCAAAATTATGGATCGATTGCTGCTGGGCGATGTGGGATATGGCAAGACAGAAGTGGCCATGCGCGCTTGCTTCAAGGCAGTGATGGATTCCAAACAGGTAGCCATGTTGGTACCGACGACTCTGCTGGCGCGACAGCACTATAAAAACTTTTTAGAGCGGTTTTCCGGGTTCCCCATTCGCATCGAACAGCTTTCCCGTTATACCAAGCATCCAAAAACGGTCTTGGAAAATCTGCTCTCGGGAAAAACGGATATTGTAATTGGCACACACAAATTGCTGGGAAAAAATGTAAAATTTAAAAACCTGGGGCTATTGGTAATCGATGAGGAGCAGCGTTTTGGCGTTTCCCATAAAGAACGTATCAAGGATATGAAACGCAATGTAGATGTACTGACGCTGACGGCAACACCTATTCCGCGGACATTGGAAATGGCCTTGACCGGTATTCGCGATATGAGCACAATCGATACGCCACCCGAAGTGCGCAAAGAAGTACAGGCATTTGTCGCTCCTTTTGATTGGGGGCTGGTAAGAGATGCCATTTTAAAGGAGATGAATCGGGGTGGACAGGTGTTCTTTGTATGCCGACGCATCAATGAAATGGAATCGTTGGCTGCAGGTATTCTGCGGGCAGTGCCGGAAGCGCGGGTGATCTCTGCACATGGACGCATGACAGAAGCGGAATCCGAAGCGGTTATGAATGCTTTTATGGAGCGAGAGTATGACGTGCTGCTATGTACTACGATTATTGAATCGGGCATTGATATTCCGTCGGTGAATACTATTATCGTCTATGAAGCAGATAAATTTGGCTTGGCGCAATTATATCAGCTGCGTGGGCGTATTGGCCGCTCTAATCTGCGCGGTTATGCTTATTTTACGCATCTTTCGGGCGATCATATGAATCCGACAGCAGCGAAGCGGCTGGAAGCGATTCGCGAATTTACGCAACTGGGCAGCGGAATGAAGATTGCCATGCGAGATTTGCAGATTCGCGGTGCGGGGAATCTGTTGGGTGCGGAACAGAGTGGGCATATGGCCAACGTGGGATATAATCTTTATTTGAAAATGGTCAAGGAAGAGGTTATGCAAACGATGGGGGAACCTCTGGTTACCGAGATCGAAACTTCTGTGGAAATGGGCGAAGATGCATATATTCCTGACAGCTATATCGAGGATGAAGGGCTTAAGCTGGATATGTACCGTAAAGTGGCTGACGCGGATACGGTAAAGAAGGCGAAGGAAGTGCAGGAAGAATTGATTGATCGATTCGGCCCGGTTCCGCAGCCGGTAGCCAATTTACTGGGGGCTTCTGTAATTCGCGGCTATGGTGCAAGGGCAGGGCTGGCCAGTATTGTGCGAATACGGGATACGGTACAGATGAAATTCGCCGATCAGGTCACGCCGCAGGCAGAATTGCTGATTCAGGCTATCAAGAGTGAGCGCGGCCGTGCGGAACTGCGCCGCGCTGAACCGCCCTATATTGTCTATGGCCTTAAAAAAGGCGGTTCTTATACGGAAATGTTACAATTCATGGAGAAAATCAGGCATTGCATAACCAGGGGCAATCAAGTATAATAAATATTGTTTTACTGAAACGATACGGCATGCCCGTAAGGAGAAAAGAATGATAAAAAAAGTTTTGATGGCAGCGTTGGCTGTTTTGATGGTGCTGAGTTGTGCCTCCTGCAAATTGATGGTGACAGATGAGCAGAAAGATTTGCAGCAGGTAGTAGCTTCGGTCAATGGAGTAGAAATCACAAAGGAAGATGTCATGGCGGTATATCACACTTATCGCTATTACTATGGACTGACTGATGAAAATGAATTGACCGATCAGTATAGCAGCAGCCGGAAAACACTGTTGGATAATGTCTACACCACACTGATTGAATACGAATTGATTCAGCAGTATGCAGGAGAACTTACTTCTGTGGAACTGACTGAAGAAATGAAACAGAGTATTGAAGAAGAAAAACAGCAAACGATTGCGTCTATTGAGAGCGGTGCTGCGTCAGTGGCTGAGGAGTTGGCGCAAAAAGATCCTCAAATGGACCAGGAAGCTGCCAAGCAGAAACGCATTGAAGAGCGTTTGCTTTATCGTGGTATATCAACCGGAGAATTTGAAAAAGCACGTGCTTATGAAGTGGTGATTGATGCGGTGCGTACGGCGTTGTCTGCCGAATATGAGCCGACGGAAAAAGCAATTGAAAATTATTACGAAACTTATCTGAGCGTGCAGAAGACCTATGCCGAGGGGGATCTCAGTTATTATGATTACTATACTTCCGAATCGGTAAATCTGTATATGCCGGCCGGGTTCCGCTATGTAAAGAACTTGTTGATCGCGATTCCCGATGATGTGCGCGACGAGATTGCTGCATTGCGCAAAGAGGGCAAGGAAGATGAAGCTGATGAACTGCGTGATCGCGAATTGGCTAAAATCGAGGAAAAAGTGCAGCAAGTTTATGCGCGTATTCAGAACGGGGAATCCTATGAAGCGCTGCTGGCAGAATTTGGTGAGGATCCGGGCATGAAGGAGGGCGCAACGAATGCGGAAACAGGTTACCGCATTTATGCAGGGTCTTCCATCTATGAGGCGAATTTTAAAGAGGCTGCTATGGCTCTGGAAGAACCGGGCGATATTTCTCAGCCGATTGCTTCGGATTATGGCTACTATATCATCAAGTATCAGGGAGATTCTGTAGCGCAGGAGATTCCGCTGGAAGAGGTAAAGGATAAAATCCGCGAAATCCTTATCAAGGAGAAATCCAGTGAATATTATGAAGAAATGTATGAAAACTGGAAACGGCAAGCGGAAATTATAGAATATAAAGAACGCATTTACTAATAAATCTTATCGGCATTAAAGGAGCGGCGAAAGCGGCTCCTTTTTTGTATGAAGAAATATGGAAAAGAGAGGTATTATTGGCGGCGGATAAAAAAGCAGCAACTGTTTAAAACAGTTGCTGCTTTTTTATTCTATAGCTGTAAATCAAGCTGTTTCAATGGAAGCGGCCTTTTGCAGCCCCAGTTTTTTAATTGCATCCTCGCGCATCTGATATTTGAGAATTTTTCCTGCGACATTCATTGGGAAGGAGTCCACAAAATCGATATACCGGGGTACTTTATGGCGCGCCATATGGGAAGTGATATATTCGCGCATTTCCGATTCTGTCATGGATTCGCCTTCTTTCAAAATAATGCAGGCCATGATTTCTTCGCCGTAACGCTCGTCGGGAACGCCGATAACCTGAACATCCTGTACTTTTGGATGCGTATAGATAAATTCTTCGATCTCCTTGGGATAGATATTTTCTCCGCCACGGATAATCATATCTTTCAAACGACCGGTAATACGGTAATTACCCTCCGGCGTTTTGCAGGCCAAATCGCCAGTGTGCAGCCAACCTTCGGCATCAATAGCGGCTTCGGTAGCACGAGGCATCTTATAATAACCTTTCATGATATTGTAGCCGCGAGCAACAAATTCTCCGATTTCGCCAACCGGCATTTCTTCATTGGTCTCCGGATCTACAATCTTGCATTCAATTTCAGGCATTGCACGGCCAACGGTAGCGACTCGGACTTCCAGAGGATCGTCGGTGCTGCTCATGGTGCAACCGGGAGAAGCTTCGGTCTGCCCATAGACGATGGTGATCTCACTCATATGCATTTTGTCAACAACATCTTGCATGACGGCGACAGGGCAGGGGCTTCCGGCCATGATACCGGTGCGCATATAGGAAAAGTCCGTTTTGGGGAAATCCTCATGCTGCAGCATGGCAATGAACATGGTGGGAACACCGTGGAAACAGGTGACGCGCTCATTGGAGATACAAGCCAGTGCCGGTTTGGGGGAGAAATAGGGCAGCGGCAACAGCGTGCCTCCATGCGTCATGGTAGCTGTCATAGCCAATACCATGCCGAAACAATGGAACATGGGTACTTGAATCATCATGCGGTCGGCAGTGGAAAGATCCATACGGTCGCCAATGCATTTGCCGTTATTGACAATATTATAGTGGGTGAGCATAACGCCTTTGGGGAACCCGGTTGTGCCTGAAGTATACTGCATGTTGCAGACGTCATGCACATCTACTGCTGCTGCCATGCGGTGAATCTGCTCCAGCGGGACGCGCCCTGCGCGGGCAACCGCTTCTTCCCAGGTAAGGCAGCCCTTCTGGCGGAATCCCACAGTAATGACATTGCGCAAAAAGGGAAGACGCTTGCAATGCAGCGGTTCACCCGGACGGGTATCTTCCAGTTCGGGGCAGAGTTCGGCAATGATAGCTGAATAATCTGAATCGCGGTAACCGTTGATCATGACCAGCGTGTGGGTATCCGACTGGCGCAATAGATATTCGGCTTCGTGTATTTTGTACGCAGTATTAACAGTGACCAGTACGGCTCCGATTTTGGTAGTAGCCCAGAAGGCGATATACCACTGAGGGAGGTTGGTTGCCCAAACGGCAACATGATCTCCGGATTTCACACCCAGAGAGACCAGTGCGCGGGCAAACGTATCTACGTCGTCACGGAATTCGGAGTAGGTACGGGTATAATCCATGGTCGTATATTTAAAGGCCAGCTGATCGGGGAATTCTTCCACCATTTTATCCAGTACCTGAGAGAACGTTTTATCAACAAGAATATCCTTTTTCCAGACGAATTTTCCGCTGCCTGCCTTATTGCTGTAAAGATGATCGCGCATGCGGGCGGGACGTTCGAATTTGCTCATGATACTGATAAAGTGCGAGAAGATAACTTCCATATCATCAATATCGTGTTTCCAGTGCGGATCCCATTCCAAAGAGATAAACCCACTGTAGTTAATGGAGCGCAGCGCATTGATCATTTCGCCCAGAGGCAGGGAACCTTCGCCAATCAGGCGATATTCCAATTGCCCATTCGTCATTTCTGAATCCTTGATATGTACGTGCTTGGTATAGGCACCCAGATTCTGAATGGTTGTTTCGGGAGATTCGCCGCTGATGCGATAAGGATGGTTGAGGTCCCAGAGCGCGGCCAGCCAATCGCAGGCAAAATGATTGAGGATATCCCGCAATTTAGCAGTATTCGTATAAATACCAGTCGTTTCTACCAACAGAATAATGCCAGCGCGTTGTGCTGTTGGCACCAGCTGCTCAAGGCAGGCAATCACAGCAGCATCATCCTCCGCTTCGCTGCCTACTTGTGTGGCACGCACACGTACATAGGGGATATTGAGATTGGCCGCTATATGGATGCAGGAAGTAATTTCCTCGCAAACCTGCTTGTGTGTGGCGGCATCAGCCAGATTGCCTACAGAATCCAGGCAGGTAATGGAGAGTTTACGCTCCATCATTTCTCTGCGGATAGGGGCAGCCATTATGGGATTGGCCGGACTGTATTTATCTGCAAAGTCGGGAGAATGGATATCATAAAGCTCGATACCCGAAAATCCCAGTTCGTTGGCAATGTCGCAAAAATTCTGGAAGGAATAGCCGTTCCAGCCTTTGGTGGAAAAAGATAATTTCATTCTGCCGTTTCCTCCTCATAAACAATTTTATTCAGTGCATTGAGATAAGCTTTAATGCTGGCGCCGATAATATCTGTGGAAATACCGTTGCCCGAATAAAGTTTGCCGCCCGAACGCAGACGTACCAGCGCAGAGCCCATGGCCTCACGCCCTTCTGTAACGGCCTGGATTTGGAAATCATCCAGTTCATAATGGCGGCCGACAATCTGCTCAATAGCCAGGAAAGCGGCATCAATGGGGCCATCTCCCACACAAATGCCGGAAATGGGATGCCCATCCCGCTCCAGCTGCAGATTGGCAGAGGCATTGATAATATTTCCGCTATTAATGACATAACTGATCAACTTATAAGCGGGTGGCACCTGCAGTGCGGTGCTGGCAATGATGGCGTCCAGTTCTTTGGCACCGATATTCTTTTTGGAAGCTTCATTGCAGAATGCTTCATAAACTTTAGCATTATCTTCTTCTGAAAGGTCGTATCCCAACTGATGGATTGCCTTAATCACAACTTCCAGTGTATCGTGTTTATCCAGGGAAATTTGTACATTGCTGTTATTGGCACCGTTTTCAAAAGGAGTGGATTGCGCGCGGCGCGTTTGTGTGATCCAGTTGATCTGGCCAATAATGCGCTGCATTTCGGTAAATTTCAAATTGCAATGCAACCCCAGGGCATCGCCGCGATGGCGAATGATATTGGCTGCCGCTGCAAGCGTAGCATAAGTTCCACTGCTGGAAGATGCCTTAATATTGGCGGCGCCTGCCTGCACTGCCTGAATGGAGCAAGCAGCTGCGACATTCAGCGCATCTGCACATTGTACGGAAAGTACAATCTGTGAAAGAGTGGGCACGCGGTGGTAGAGTTCTTCGATAAAGGTTTTGAATTCATCCGGCATCATGGTTCCTGCTGTATCGCAGATGGTAATCATGGTAGCTCCGGCAGAAATAGCCGCCTCCATGGCAGCAGTGAGGAAATCTATTTCGCTTCTGGCGGCATCTTCTGCGGCAAATTCTACTTCCGGGCAAAATTCTTTGGCCTGAGCAACCAAAGAAGAAATCATTTCCAGAACGGCCGGGGCTTTTTTCTGGCAGGTATAAGCCATTTGGATGGGAGAAGTGGGGACGCTGACAATCAGGCGTGGATGCGCAGCCTGCTTGATGGCATTCCAGGAAGTTTCAATGGAAGCGGCATTCAAGGAAACCGGCAAAGCAACGGTACTGTTGCGCACCAGCGAAGAAATTGTTTTAATCAGGAGCGTATCCGTTTTTTCATCTTGCAGAGGGGCAAATTCAATAGCGTCCACCCGTAATTTATCCAGATGCTTGGCAATTTCAATTTTTTCTTTAAAGCTGAGGGCGTTATCGATGCGGTGCGCCTCTTCCCGCAATGTGATATCTGTAAAAGTGACTGTCTTCAAAATCCATACTCCTTTACTGAAGTGTTATAAATTAATAAAATAAAAAATCCCCGAAGCCTTGCGGCTTCAGGGACGATTTGCAATATCGTGGTACCACCCTGCTTGCTGAATAAATTCCCTTATTCAGCCACTCAATTCAAAGTTCCATTAAACTTCTAGCCATGGTAACGGGGCAACCGTAGTTCCTTACAAAAATCGGGAACTCTGCTCCGGAATGAGACTGTATACTTTGCTTCCATCGGCTTGCACCAACCGCCGACTCTCTGAAGTACGCGAGAGTATACATAATTCCTTCGTCGCATTTCAAATAATGAAAGTAAGTGCATTATAACAACATAAAAAAAGATTGTCAAGCAGTAAGGTAAAAAAATGATTTTTCCGTCGAGGCAGCAAACTGAGAATGGACGATATGAAGCGAAAAGCAAGTAAAAATGGAAAAGGAATGCATAAAAGAAAGCCGGTTGCAGATAATAGGTTTGCAAAGAAGATGCAGCAAAGGAGAATTTTGAGAGTGAAGGCAACAGGAATCGTACGCAGGATCGATGACCTTGGAAGAATCGTTGTCCCTAAAGAGATACGGCGCACATTGCGAATCCGAGAAGGCGATCCTCTGGAAATATATACGCAGGCAGATGGAAGTGTGATTCTCAAAAAATATTCACCGGTAGGAGAACTGAGCGAATATGCAGAGGAATTGGCAAAGTCTATGGAAAGCGCATTGGAGAGGACCACGCTGATTTGCGACAAAGATGTTGTGGTAGCGGCCAGCGGCCTTAACCGGAGGGAATACTTAGGAAAGTCTATCAGCAAAGAATTAGGAGAAGCAATTGAGGGGCGGCGAGGTATTGTGAAGAACAGCCGTGAGGCAGATACGTTTATCCCCATTGGAAAAATCGAAAAAGCGGAAAGTTTTTCCGGACAATTGATACAGCCTATTATCAGTGAAGGGCAGACAATTGGAGCGGTGGTGTTACTGGAATATGGCAGTAATAAGCCGCTAGGCGAAGCAGAAATCAAAAGTGCGGAAATAGCGGCTGCTTTCATCGGCAGTCAAATGGAACAATAAAAGAAAAGGTGCAGCAGCATGGATATGCCGGGCACCTTTTCTTGTTTTCCGGCAGTGCTTTTTGATGAAAGGTAAATAAACTTGCGCTTTTCTGCATAGATTTTATCAGAAAGCGGGAGAAAAATGAAAAAAAGAAAATCAAAAAGCATGATACGAAGCGCATTGATTCTTAGTGGAGCGGGAGCAATATGCAAAATATTGGGCATGGTATATCGAATTCTCTTGAGCAACATTCTGGGCACTCAGGGGATGGGAAATTATCAGCTGGCCTACTCCATTTACAGTATGTTGCTGGTAGCAGCTTCGGGTGGTATGCCGGCAGCGCTTTCAGCAGTGGTCGCCAAGCGCTTTGCAAAGGCGGATGCGCAGGGGGCGTTTGAATATTTACAAGCATCACGAAGAATAATGGGGCTGCTGGGCGTGAGCTTTGGCCTGTTACTTTATATATTTAGCGGCTTACTCGCGCACTGGACGGGGATGGAATCAGTAGAAAGTGTGCTGAGAGCTTCTACTCCGGCAGTATTTTTTGTAGCGGTAACTTCTGCGTACCGTGGTTTTTTTCAGGGCGCACAGGATATGTTGCCTTCTGCGTTTTCGCAAATCTGCGAGCAGATAGTCAAAATTACCGCCGGAGTCTCTTTGGCAACACGCCTGGTCCATAAAGGCGATGTCTATGGAGCAATGGGAGCCATGCTGGGTGTTACGCTTTCGGAAGGGGCGGGGCTGATTGCAATTCGGATCTCTGGAAGGGGAAGGCTGCTGCCAAGGCACAAGCAAAAGCATTGGGGCAGAAAAGCCGCAGAACTTATGAAAAAGGCATTGCCCATTACGCTGGGCACGGCAATTATTCCGATTTTGGGTAGCATAGATTCGCTGATGAGCATGAAGATGTTGCAACGGGCAGGCTATTCTTATGATACGGCGTCGGCCCTTTATGGGCTATACAGCGGTTTTGTTTTGCCGGTTGTCCATTTGCCGGGTATTTTAGCTTCTGCCATTTCCGTAAGCCTGGTGCCGGCAATTGCCTCGGCGATAGCGAATGATCGGAAGGATCTGCAAAGACGGCAATTTAGCTTTGGCTTAAAAATTATGTGCGTTTTAGGGATACCGCTCTCGTTTGGATTATGGGGGCTTGCGCAACCGATTTTAAGTGTACTATACCGCAATCTGAAAATGGAAGAAATGATGCAGGCGGCGGAGTTGCTGCGCCTGATGGCGCCGTGCGCTTTGTTTGCCATGGCGGCGCAAGTAACGGGTGGTATGCTGCAGGGGATGGATCACATGACGATCCCTGTGATCAATTTGGCGATAGGCGCTGTCTGTAAAATTGCTTTGGGAAGTCTGCTGATTGGAATTCCCGGTATTCATATCAAAGGGGCAGCGATCGGAAGCACGGCTTGCTATCTGACTGCGGCGATGTTAAACACGCTGGCAGTTTTAAAATATGGCAATGGGGAATACCGTTTTGCAGATTGCTGGCTAAAACCATTGGTGTTGAGCGTAGTAATGTTGATAGCGGTGTGTAAAAGTTATGAAGTGCTGCAAGGGATTTCTTCCGCGCTGGCATTGGTATGTGCCATTGTCTGTGGTGCACTTATTTATACAGTGGGCATTTTTGCCAGTGGTGCACTCAGCCGTCGGGATTTCTCCAGGCAAGCTACCGAGATGCCCTTTTATAAGCGGAGCAGATTGCCTCTATTATGAAGTATTTTTAAAAAGTGTATAATTCCAAGTGAAATAGTAGAGATTAGTATTGACAAAATTACTGCGGAAGGATTATGATATACCCGAGCAAAAAAGTAGGGATTTGGAGGTGGCGAATTGAAACTTTCGACCAAAGGAAGATACGGCCTTCGGGCGATTGTTGACTTGGCGGTCAACCAGCAGCAGGGCGCAGTTTCTATCAGCAGTATTGCTGCGCGTCAATCCCTTTCGGAAAATTATCTGGAACAATTGATGTCAAAGCTCAAAAAAGCGGGATTGATCTGCAGTGTACGCGGCGCGCAGGGTGGATATGTTTTGGCAAAAGAGCCGGAGAATATTTCGGTGGGCGACATTCTGCGGGCGCTGGAAGGGGATCTTACACCAGTAGCCTGTGTGGCAATCAACGGGGTGGAGGGTAATTGTTCGAGCGAACACACTTGTGTGACCAAATATGTCTGGCAGCAGATTAATGAGAGCATTAATCAAACGGTAGATCATATTTTTCTGGACAAGCTGATTACTGAGAGCCGGGAAATTCAGGCAAATCCCAATGAAACGCAAAACTGCCCCATTTGAGGCAAATCATTTTTTGGAGGCATACGATATGAAAAAGCCTATTTATTTGGATAATGCGGCAACGACTGCGACCAGGCCGGAAGTCGTGCAGGCAATGCTCCCCTATTTTGGAGAATTTTACGGAAATCCTTCTACCATATATTCGCTGGGAACCAGCAGTAAGCAGGCGGAAGAACAAGCACGCAAGATTATAGGGGATTCTCTGGGAGCTCCGGCGCAGGATATCTATTTCACGGCCGGCGGCAGTGAATCGGATAACTGGGCATTGAAGGCAGCGGCAGAAGCCTATGCAGATAAGGGAAAGCACATTATCACTTCTAAAATCGAACATCATGCCGTGCTGCATACCTGTCAGTATCTGGAACAGCGGGGCTATGAGGTGACCTATCTGGATGTAGACGCAGACGGATTGATCCGCCTGGACGAGCTGCAGGCAGCGATTCGCCCGGATACCATTCTTATTTCCGTCATGTTTGCCAACAATGAGATTGGTACGATTGAACCGATTGCGCAAATTGGCGAAATTGCCCATGAAAGAGGGATTATTTTCCACACGGATGCAGTGCAGGCCTATGGACAGGTGCCTATTGATGTGGATGCGATGCACATTGATATGCTTTCTGCCAGCGGCCATAAACTGAATGGCCCCAAGGGCATTGGATTCCTGTATATCAGAAAAGGATTAAAACTGAAGTCGTTTATTCACGGTGGTGCGCAGGAACGCAAGCGCCGCGCGGGAACAGAAAATGTCCCTGGAATTGTAGGTTTGGGAAAAGCAGCAGAGATTGCTGCGGCGACAATGGATGAGCGCGCACGGAAAGAAACGGAATTGAGGGATCATTTGATTGATCGGGTACTGGAGGAGATCCCGTACGCACGGCTTAACGGACACCGGACGATGCGATTGCCCAACAATGCCAATTTCTGTTTTCAGTTCATAGAGGGTGAGAGCATGCTGATGATGCTGGATATGGCCGGAATTTGCGGATCCAGCGGTTCTGCTTGTACTTCCGGTTCGCTGGACCCTTCGCATGTGTTGCTGGCAATTGGACTGCCTCATGAGATCGCGCATGGATCGTTACGGCTGACGCTTGGCCATGAAACTACCAGAGAAGAGATCGATTATACAGTGGATCAGTTGAAAGAAATTGTGGCAAAGCTGCGGGCAATGTCTCCGCTGTATGCGGATTTTCTGCAAAAACAGGGCAAAACAAAGTAATAGGAGGAGAAATCTATGTATAGCGAGAAAGTAATGGATCATTTTCAGCATCCGAGAAACATGGGAGAAATTGAAAATGCCAGCGGTGTGGGTACGGTAGGCAATGCAAAATGCGGGGACATTATGCGCATTTTTTTGGATATTGATGACGCGGGGATTATTCGCGACGTAAAATTCAAGACTTTTGGCTGCGGAGCTGCAGTGGCAACCAGCAGTATGGCTACAGAGCTTGTAAAAGGCAAGTCTATTCAGGAAGCGATGGAAGTAACCAATAAAGCAGTTATGGAAGCGCTGGATGGCCTTCCGCCTGTTAAAGTACACTGTTCTCTGCTGGCAGAGGAAGCAATTCATGCAGCACTTTGGGATTATGCCACCAAGAATCATATTACGATCGATGGCCTGAAGAAACCCAAAAGTGACATTCACGAAGGAGAAGAAGAGGAAGAATATTGATTCATTCATAATTCCTTTACATTCCTGTTGTTTTTTGGCAGAAGAGGGATGGTATAATAAAATAGAATTTGGCAAGGCATAGGAGCGTTTGAATGCTTACGATACTTGGAATCGGGACAGGGGAATTTTCCTCTCTTACCATACAGGGCTATGAACTTTTAACTTCGAGCGGGACGATTGTTTTACAAACAGACCGCATACCGCTGGCACAGGAACTGATGCGAAGGGGAATTACCTTTTGTTCGTTGGATGCGTGCTATGAACAGGCGGAAGATTTTGAAGAATTTCAGGAATTGGCACTGGAGTATCTGGAAAAGCAGAAGGACGCTCTTTTATGTATTTTAGGCGATCTTTATACCAATACATTGGTGCAGGCGCTGCTGCGCCGCTGTGAAGCGCAGCTGATTCCGGGCGTAGGCCTGGGCAGCGAAGCGCTGTCGATTTGTGCGGCAGAACTGGGGGAAGGGCAGGCTTTATGCTGCCCGGCATATGATTTTGCACAAGCGGAGTATACCGGCAGCGGAAGTCTGGTGATTACCGAGGTGGATTCCCCTTATTTGGCGGCAGAAGTAGCGCTGAAGCTGCAAAGATATCTGCCGGGGGAAAAGGAAGTGCTGATCGTACAAGGCAGAAAAAAGCAATGGTGTGCGCTCCAGACATTATGCCTGCGCCAGGAATGGGATTATAGCTGCTCCATTGTAGTGCCGGAGCAACCGTTGAGTGAGCGGGAAGGGTATACCTTTGAAGATTTCTGCAGGGTAATGGATGTGCTGCTGGGGGAAAACGGCTGCCCGTGGGATAAGGCACAGACCCATGAAAGTCTGCGCGTACATCTGCTGGAAGAGTGTTATGAGGTGATGGAGGCCATTGATCGGCAGGAACCGTTTATGCTGGCAGATGAACTGGGAGATCTTTTGCTGCAAATTGTGATTCATGCCAAGATTGCACAGAAGCATGGTGAGTTTGATCCGCTGGATGTGAGCAGTGAAATTGCGCGCAAAATGATACGCCGGCATCCTCACATTTTTGGCGACGCCAAGGAAGCGCCCAATTGGGAAGAGCAAAAACGACAGGAAAAGACACTGGATACTTATGCGGAAGCATTGGCAGATATCCCGAGTGCGATGAGTGCGCTGCTGCGGGCGGAGAAAATATGCAGAAAAGCGATGGAGTTTGGATTTTTGCCCAAAGATGCTTTACAGGCAGAAAGAGAAATACAGGAGCAATTGGCAGAGCTGAAAGAAGCACCCGATGACGCCATTGTGGAAGAAACGGCAGGATCACTGTTGTTGGCTGTTGTGAAATTGATTTTTCTGTCAGGAGCAGATGGAGAAACGGCGTTGAATCATGCTTGTAAACGCTTGATGGAACGCTGTGGGGAAATGGAAAGGTTAGCCGGTATATGAGAAAAAAGCCTGGCAGAATTAGGGAAAATGTGCGGGAAAAGCTGTGGCAGAAGGCAAAAAGCGCAAAATAGTCCATAAAAAATGCGAAAAGGCTTGTAAAATGTTGAGTGATTGGTTATAATCTACTTCGGCAAAGTTAAAAAGGCGCGTTGTAATGCACTTTTTTGGCGATGTAGCAATCATTTAACAGGATGATTTATTTCGCAAGGAGGAAAACAAATTGAACAAAACAGAATTGATCGCGGCAATTGCAGCGAAGGCAGAACTTTCCAAAAAGGATGCAGAAAAGGCTCTGCTGGCATTTACCGACACTGTTGTAGAAGAACTGACCAATGGCAAGAAAGTGCAGATTGTTGGCTTTGGCACTTTTGAGGCGCGCGAGCGTGCAGCAAGAAAGGGCATTAATCCGCTGACCAAAGAGTCGATTGATATTGCCGCTTCCGTCGTTCCTGCATTTAAGGCCGGTAAGGCATTCAAGGATGCTGTAAAATAAGTAGGCTTTAAGAAATGGTTCTGCCTGACGGACAGAACCATTTCTTTTTTATCGTAAAAATGACAAGCATACCAGAGGAGAAAATTATGAGGCTGGATAAATTTTTAAAGCTTTCAAGGGTGATCAAGCGCAGAACAGTGGCCGCTTCCGCAGCAGATGCGGGCAGAGTGTCGGTCAATGGAAGAGTTGCGAAACCCGGCCATAAACTGAAGGTAGGCGATGAGATTCTGATTGAATTTGGCGGCAGCTCTCTCAAAATACGCGTGCGGGAACTGCGGGAAAATATCCGCAAGGAGGAGGCGGATACGCTCTATGAGGTGATTGACCAATGAAAACTTATGCGATTGTACTGGCTGCAGGAAAGGGCCTGCGGGCGGGGCTGAAACAGAATAAAATGTTTGCGCAGTTGGCCGGGCGGACACCCCTGGAATACAGTTTGAAAGCCTGCAAAAAGGCAGGGTGTTTTGATGGCGTGGTAATCGTTTGTCAGGCCTGTGAAATGGATAAAGCAAGAGAGATCGGCAAACGGATTTTTCCGGATGCAATTTATGTAGAGGGCGGAGCAACGCGCCAGCAATCAGCCTATGCCGGGCTGAAAGCATTGCCGGAAGAGGCGGAAATTGCGGCGATTCATGATGGAGCCCGTTGTTTTATTACGCCGGAGCTGATAGTGCGCTGTGTGCAAAGTTGTGAAGTATATGGCAGCGGCGTGGCTGGGCGCAGATGTACGGATACGGTCAAGACCATTGATGCGGAAGACTGTTTTGTCCGCACGCTTAACCGCGATGAAATTATTTTGGTGGAAACACCGCAGGTATTTTTAAAAGAGGATATTACAAAGGCCTATGAACAGGCTTTTGCTGAAGGATATACAGGGACGGATGATGCCGGATTGATGGAACGTATGGGCCGGAAAGTACGGCTGGTGGAATCCCGGGAAGAAAATTTCAAACTGACCATCCCGCATGATTTCATTCGGGGAGAACGCCGCCTGATGGAAAGCCGCCTGATGCACGTGGGGCAGGGATATGATATTCATGCACTGGTGCCCGGACGCAAATTGATTTTGGGCGGAATAGAAATCCCGTATGCTAAAGGATTGTTGGGACATTCTGATGCGGATGCTCTGATTCACGCGTTGATCGATGCAATGTTGGGAGCGGCGGCACTGGGCGATATAGGAGAGTTATTTCCGGATACCGATCCCGCTTATCAGGATGCAGATAGCATGCTGCTGTTGGAACAGGTGCGGGAAATGCTGGAAGAAAAATTCTGGGCCGTCATGAATATTGATGCCACTTTATTTTTGGAACAGCCCAAGATGAGCCCATATAAGGAAAGTATCCGTAAAAATATTGCCGAAGCATTGGGGCTTAGCCTGGAACAGGTCAATATTAAAGCTAAAACTGCCGAAAAATTCGGTGCCGTAGGTAAAGGCGAGGCGATTGCCGCTGCAGTGACCTGCGCATTACGCAAACGATAAGCGAGGTTTCCCATGAGTATACAGAAAAGAGAACGGGAAGGCAGTATACGCCGACGGGAACCGCGATCCCGGCGGCGCAGGCAGGCAAGACGGCGCGGACGGTGTTGGATTTATATTGGAGTCGCAGCCGCAGCAGTAGTATTGCTGGCTGTATTACTGCCGCTGTTGCTGCGAAAGAAAGAAGAGCCGGAGTTGGTGCCCGGGGCAATTATTGATTCGGCTATGACGGCGATTACCGGAGACGCTTCGGATATCAGCTATTTGCAACGCGAAGCAAAGATTCAATATAATGCGATCAATGAGCCATATAAATATGGAAATGAAATTGTATTTTCGGCGACCCATGGCAGCATTTCCTATACCAGGATGGTGCTGTATCATATAGATACGGCAAGCAGTGATACAATTCCCGCAAAAGTTCGTTATAATAATCTGACGGGGATGGTCATGAATGACCGCTATATTGTTTACCTGGATGCATCGGCAACCGGAGGAGGGCGGATTTGTTGTTATAATCGGCAAGAGGAAACCTTCCGTGTCATTAAAGAGTATGCCTATGCCATGCCGAAGCTGAATCTTTCCGGAGATTACTTGGCTTTTTTGCAACAGGCTGGTGAGAGTACCGATCGCCTGTATGTCTATAACCTGCAAACCGGTGAGTCGGTAACGCCCAAAGTTTTTGAAGGCTCGGCAGCTGCGACAGGAGGTGTATATCTGGATGGCACTTCGCTGATCTATGCGGTGACTTATTATGAAGAAGAGGTCCTGATGAGCCGGGTGACGGTGCTGGATCTGTTGACCGGACAGGAACAGACTTATGATTGGAGCCGACTGGTTTATGCGCCCGCAAAAAACGGCAATTATATCGCATTTCTTTCTTCTGCTTCGGGAGTGGCGGATGACATCTATCTCAGCGAAAACGGCGCACAGCCACAGCTGCTGGTGTCAGATGTGACCAATATGAAAATGGGAGACGGGTTTCTGGCTTATACCAAGGATGATGCCATTTATGCTTATGTTTTTGAAACAGGCAAAAATTATCGGCTCAATACAACGGTCTCTAAAGGATTGTTGGCCAGTGTATGCGAAAAGAGCGTCTGCTGGTATGATGTGACCAGTTATGACGACGTAGATATTGTAAAATACGCGGATATGGAATGGTGAAGTTCGGAAAGGAAGGGAACATATGGCGAAAACGAAAAGTTTATACCGCTGTTCGGAATGCGGCTATGAAACGGTGAAATGGCTGGGTAAGTGCCCTTCCTGCGGAGAATGGAATACTTTGGAGGAAGTTACCCGGGAAATAGCGCCGGCCTATGGTGGAAAAGTCAAACCTGCGGCACAAGTGGATCTTTCTCGGGTAGTAGAATTGAAAAGCATACGGGAAACGATTACCTCCCGCATCAGAACGGGGATTGGAGAGCTGGATCGGGTGTTGGGCGGCGGTATTGTGCCCGGGAGCGTGGTGTTGGCCGGCGGGGAACCGGGAATTGGTAAATCCACTCTTTTTTTGCAGATGGCAGATAAACTGGCACAAAACCGTGAGGTATTGTATGTTTCGGGAGAGGAATCTGCTGAACAAGTGGCCATGCGTTTTTCCAGGCTGAAACTCACCTCTTCTATGCAGTTTATGGCGGAAACGCAAGTGGAGCTCATTTTGGCTGCTGCTGAACAAAAACGACCGGATATTCTGATTGTGGATTCTATCCAGACGATTTATCATGCTGAGATCGGATCGGCTTCGGGCAGTGTCAGTCAGGTGCGTGAGTGTGCGGCAGCATTGGCACGTTTTGCAAAACAGAGCAATACGGCGGTTTTTATCATCGGCCATGTGACTAAAGAAGGCAATATTGCGGGGCCGCGCGTTCTGGAACATTTGGTAGATACCGTGCTCTATTTTGAGGGAGAAGCGCAAAGTGCGTTCCGCATTTTGCGCGCTGTAAAGAATCGCTTTGGCTCGACTAATGAAATCGGTGTTTTTGATATGAAAGCAGAAGGAATGCAGGAAGTAAAAAATCCTTCGGCGATTATGCTTTCGGGCCGTATGAAAGGAATGCCCGGCTCCTGCATTTACTGCGCTTTGGAAGGCACCCGGCCGGTATTGATTGAAGTAGAGGCACTGGTTAGCGAGACTTCTTTCGGAACACCGCGCCGTATGACGGCCGGAGCCGATTACAACAGGGTCAGCCTGATTATTGCCGTGCTGGAAAAAAAGATTGGCCTGAAAATGTATAATCAGGATATCTTTGTCAATGTGGGCGGAGGAATGCGCATTTGGGATACTTCCCTGGATCTGGCGATTGCAGCCAGCATTGTTTCGAGCTTTCGCAATCGCGCGATACGGGCAGGCACAGTGCTGTTTGGAGAAATTGGGCTCACCGGAGAAATTCGCCATATATCCCAAGCGGAAAAACGCATTGCGGAAGCGGAACGAATGGGAATGGAACGGGTTATTCTGCCTTACAGCAATGCGGGCGGCAGCAAGACGCAGGCGGAAATCTGCGGCGTAAAAACATTGCATGATGCCCTGGCTGCGATGTTTGAATAATTTTTGAAAAAACTGGAAACAGCGGAGCGCGGTAATTGACAACTCCGCTGTTTTCATATTACCATAAATATAAAGGCTTTATTTTATTAAAAAATTTTTAAAATTATGAGGATTAATTCAAAGTGAAAAAACTGTTAAAAACCATGCTGGTATTGGCCGGCGCTTCTGCCGGGCTGGCAATAGCGCAGGTGGTCATTACCGTAGTGCAGGAGCATTACGGTCGTTTTGGTGGAAGTTATGACTGGTGGATTCAACCTGCATTTTACGGTATATGCATTGTCGTGGGTGGAATCCTGACTATGATTTTTTCTGAAAAGCTTCTTTCTTCTGTTATGGCGTTTCTCAGAAAAGTTGAAAAAGGAATTACTCAGGCTTCTTATAAAACAGTATTATTTAGCTGTTGCGGATTAGCGTTTGGCTTGTTGATAGCGTTTTTGATTTCCACGATTATTTTGCACCTGGGCAATACACCGTTGACCTTCTGTATCAACGTCATGCTTTACATAGTTTGTATTTATCTCGGGTTAGTAGTGGCGAAAAAAATGAGCCATGCCAAAGGGCGTGCCGGATTTTATCCGGAGGAAAGCACGGCGCAGAGCGATCAGAAATATGTGGATACCAGCGTGATTATTGATGGACGCATTTTTGATATCTGCAAGACAGGCGTTTTGGAAGGGACACTGATAATTCCTGAATTTGTATTGGCGGAATTGCAGCATATTGCGGATTCTGAAGACACTTTGCGCAGGGCAAAAGGGCGGCGTGGCCTGGATATTCTGCAAAAAATGCAGAATGAATTGGGTGAAACTGGGCTGCACGTAGAAGTAAGGCATCTTGAAAAGGCGGAAGAAGAACCGGTTGACGCAGCTTTACTGCGGCTGGCAAAAGAAGCGGGCGGTAAAGTACTGACGCTGGATTATAATCTGAATAAAGTCGCGGCAGTGCAAAAAGTCTCGGTAATCAATATTAACGAATTAGCCAACGCAATCAAACCGCTGCTGCTGCCCGGAGAAGAGTTGAATGTCTGCATATTGAAGAAAGGCCGGGAACGGGAACAGGGGATAGCTTATTTGGAAGATGGTACCATGATTGTGGTGGAAGAAGCTAAAAACCGTGTCGGTGAAGAATTTAGGGTAGCGGTAACCAGCGTATTGCAGACGGCTGCCGGGCGGATGATTTTTGCTAAACCACTGGGGAAATAATAGTTCTTTTCTGTTTTAATGCAGGAGAAACTTAAATTGTAAATAATTTGTGAATTTGAAAAATTTTTATTAAAATTTATGAATGTGAGTCAGGTGAAAATAAAAATTTTTGCAAAAAACAGAAGAAAAACCTTTAAAAACGCGGCTTGGCCGCGTTTTTTTCATTGACAGAAGAATTGCAAAATGTTATTATCATATACTGCACTCTCTAAAAGATTCGCTCTTTTAAAGAATAAAAGTGCAAATAAAAAATCCGCATGATAAAAGGATTTTTTAGAAAAAAGTTCACTTTTGCCGGCTTTAAAAACAGCAGGCAGTCAATGTAAAATAAAGATTAATGAATAGGAGTGAGTGGTTCGAGTATGGTGCATGAAGTAGAAGCGGGAAAAACCAAACGAATGAGTTTTTCCAAAATTCAGGAAACCATTGAAATTCCTGATCTCATTGAGATTCAGAAGGATTCCTATGCGCGTCTTTTGAAATATGGATTGAGAGAAGTGTTTGACGACATCTCTCCCATTACCGACTATTCCGAAACACTGGTATTGGAGTTTCTGAATTACCGGGTGCTGGATACGCCGAAATACGACATCGAGGAATGCAAGGAACGGGATGTAAACTACGCCGCACCTTTGAAGGTGGAAGTCCGCCTGATCAATAAGGAAACGGGCGAAGTAAATGTCCAGGAAGTATTTATGGGCGACTTCCCGCTGATGACGCCCAAGGGAACCTTTATTATTAACGGTGCCGAGCGCGTTATCGTCAGCCAGTTGGTACGTTCTCCCGGTGCATACTTCAGCTCTTCAAAGGATAAGACGGGTAAAGATCTTTTTTCTTCGCAGGTAATACCGAACCGCGGCGCCTGGTTGGAATTTGAAACGGATTCCAACGATATTCTTTCTGTTCGTATTGATCGGACAAGAAAATTACCGGCTACAGTGCTGATCCGTGCCATGGGTATCGGCGGGAATCATGAAATCCTTTCTTATTTTGGGGATGACGAAGTTTTAGAGGCAACCATTGCCAAAGACACGGCAGAGAATCAGCAGGAAGGCTTGTTGGAAGTATATAAGCGCCTGCGCCCCGGAGAGCCGCCGACAGTTGAGAGCGCAAGCATGCTGGTGGAGTCTCTGTTCTTTGATCATAAGCGTTATGATTTGGGCAGAGTCGGCCGTTATAAATTTAATAAGAAGCTTTCTCTGGCGGCACGCATTCAGGGACAGACTGCAGCGGAAAACATCATCAATACCGAAACGGGTGAACTGTTGGTTGCTGCAGGCGAGCTGATCTCCGAAAAGACAGCTCTTGAAATTCAGAACGCAGGCATCAATGCGGTGAAGCTGGCTTTCGGTGAAGAAACGCATAAAGTAATCGGCAACCATTTTGTGGATGCTCACGTTTACCTGGATTTTGACCCTGAAGAGGTGGGAATTAACGAACAGGTTTATTATCCTGCTTTCAAACAGATTCTGGATGAAGCGGCCAATGAAGAAGAACTGCGCGAAAAACTGAGCAAGAGCATTGCTGTGTTGATCCCCAAGCATATTATCGTAGAAGATATGTTTGCTTCAATCAGCTATCAGTTGGGGCTGCGTTATGGCGTAGGCTCATTAGATGATATTGACCATTTGGGAAACAGAAGAATCCGTTCTGTGGGCGAATTGCTGCAAAATCAGCTGCGGGTTGGCCTTTCCCGACTGGAAAGAGTGGTGCGGGAGCGTATGTCCATACAGGATCTGGAACGCGCAACGCCTTCGGCATTGATCAATATCCGCCCTGTTACGGCAGCAATTAAAGAATTTTTCGGTTCTTCACAGCTCTCACAGTTCATGGATCAGACCAACCCCTTGGCGGAGTTGACACATAAGCGCAGACTTTCTGCATTGGGCCCGGGCGGCTTGAACAGAGATAGAGCAAGCTTTGAAGTTCGAGACGTACATCACTCCCATTACGGCAGAATGTGCCCGATAGAGACGCCGGAAGGCCCCAACATTGGTTTGATCGGTTCTCTTTCTACCTATGCACGGGTTAATGAGTATGGGTTTATAGAATCGCCCTATCGAGTAATTGATAAAGAACGGAATGTTGTAACAGATGAGATCCGCTATATCACTGCCGATACGGAAGATAATTATATCGTAGCACAGGCGAATGAACCGTTGGATGCGGAAGGCCATTTTATCAATGAACGTATCACCTGCCGTCAGCTGGATCAGTTTGTAGAAGTCCCGCCCGCAATGGTAGACATGATGGACGTTTCGCCCCGCCAGCTGGTTTCCGTGGCTTCAGCCATGATTCCCTTCCTGGAAAACGACGACGCTAACCGTGCCCTGATGGGTTGTAACATGCAGCGCCAGGCAGTGCCGTTGCTCATCCCCGAATCCCCCATTGTCGGTACCGGCATGGAAGGAAAAGCCGCTTATGACTCGGGCGTATTGGTCAAGGCAGAACGCGCCGGCTACGTTAAGAACGTACAGGCAGATCGCATTGTCATTGCTGCCGATGAAGGCGGAGAAGATGTTTATAAATTAATTAAATACTCGCGCTCCAACCAGGGCACCTGTATTAATCAGCTGCCGCTGGTATATAAAGGCGATCGGGTTGAAAAAGGAGAAGTGCTGGCAGACGGCCCCTCCACAGATAAGGGCGAAATCGCATTGGGTAAGAACATTCTCATGGGCTTTATGACCTGGGAAGGTTATAACTACGAGGATGCTGTCTTGATTTCCGAACGTCTGGTGAAAGATGACGTGTTTACCTCTATCCATATTGAGGAATATGAATCTCAGGCCAGAGATACCAAATTGGGGCCGGAAGAAATCACTCGCGACATTCCCAACGTCGGGCCGGAAGCACTCAAGGATCTGGATGCGACTGGTATTATCCGCATTGGTGCGGAAGTAACGAGCGGCGATATCCTGGTCGGCAAAGTAACGCCTAAAGGCGAAACAGAGCTGACGGCAGAGGAACGCCTGCTGCGCGCAATTTTTGGTGAAAAAGCGAGAGAAGTCAGAGATACTTCTTTGCGTGTACCGCATGGCGAGGGTGGTATTGTTGTCGACGTCAAGATTTTTACCCGCGAGGATAAAGATGAGTTGACTGCCGGCGTCAATAAACTGGTGCGTGTGTATATCGCGCAGAAGAGAAAGATCTCGGTCGGCGATAAAATCGCAGGTCGGCACGGCAACAAGGGTGTTATTTCCCGGGTATTGCCGGTAGAGGATATGCCGTTCCTGCCGGATGGCACGCCGCTTGATATCGTGCTCAACCCGCTGGGCGTTCCTTCCCGTATGAATATCGGTCAGGTGCTGGAAGTTCACTTGGGCCTGGCTGCCAAGGCAAATAACTGGAAGATAGCAACCCCTGTCTTTGACGGTGCAACCGAGGAAGATATTGAGGAGTTGTTGGCAAATTCCGGTCTTTCGCCGGATGGAAAGACGGTACTGTACGACGGACGATCCGGTGAACCGTTTGAAAACCGTGTAACAGTCGGTTATATGTATATCCTGAAGCTGCATCACCTGGTAGACGATAAGATCCATGCCCGTTCTACTGGTCCTTACTCGCTGGTTACTCAGCAGCCGCTGGGTGGTAAAGCGCAGTTCGGTGGACAGCGTTTCGGAGAAATGGAAGTATGGGCATTGGAAGCGTATGGTGCTGCCAATACATTGCAGGAAATTCTTACGGTGAAATCTGACGATATCGTAGGCCGTGTCAAGACCTATGAGGCGATTGTCAAGGGAGAAAATATCCCCGAGCCGGGTGTGCCGGAATCTTTCAAGGTACTGATTAAGGAACTGCAGAGCCTGTGCCTGGATGTCAAAGTATTGGGCGAGGGTGCACAGGAAATTCCGTTGTTAGAGTCGGATGATGACGATATCGATTTGGATATCAATATCGAAGGCGAGGAATTGCCTGTAGCTGCCGGTGCTGAGGAGAGCGATGTCTCTGATGATTTCGAGGAAGAAGAGGAGACAGAGGATGAAGACCTGGATATCGATGAAATCGATTTCAAAGGCCTGGGTGATATTTTGAATGATGATACGCTTCCGACGGAAGATGGCGACATGGATTTCCTGGATGACATTCTTTCTTCGGATCTGGACGATGTATTCTCCGGCGATGATCTGGATGAATGATCGATGCAAACTGTGACTCACATTATTAATTCATGGAAGGAGAGGGTTTTACTTTGTTCGAACTCAACACTTTCGATTCGATGCAGATAGGTCTGGCATCGCCGGAAAAAATAAGAGAATGGTCTCACGGAGAGGTTAAAAAGCCGGAGACGATCAACTATCGTACACTCAAGCCCGAACGGGATGGTTTATTCTGCGAACGCATTTTTGGACCGACGAAGGACTGGGAATGCCACTGCGGAAGATATAAACGTATTCGCCATAAAGGAATTGTCTGTGAGAAATGTGGTGTGGAAGTCACCCGTGCCAAAGTGCGTCGTGAACGCATGGGGCATATTGAACTGGCGGCTCCCGTTTCGCATATCTGGTATTTCAAGGGAATTCCTTCCCGCATGAGCCTGCTTTTGGATATTTCTCCCCGTGCATTGGAAAAGGTGCTGTATTTTGCCTCTTTTATTGTTACCGATCCGGGAGAGACAACTCTGGAATATAAGCAGCTGCTGAGCGATAAAGAATATCGGGAAGCAATTGAAAATTTTGGAGAAGGCAGCTTTAAGGCCGGTATGGGCGCTGAGGCAATCAAAATTCTGTTGCAGGAATTGGATTTGGATGCAGTTGCTGAAAGCCTGAAAGAGGATTTGCAGAGCACTTCCGGGCAAAAACGTACCCGTGCCATTAAGCGCATGGAAGTCATCGAAGCGTTCCGTAAATCCAACAATAAGCCGGAATGGATCATTTTGGATGTAGTGCCGGTTATTCCGCCGGAATTGCGCCCGATGGTGCCCCTTGATGGTGGCCGTTTTGCAACCTCCGATTTGAATGATCTGTATCGCAGAGTCATCAACAGAAATAACCGTTTAAAACGTTTGTTGGAGCTGAAGGCACCGGATATTATCGTACGCAATGAAAAACGCATGCTGCAGGAAGCGGTGGACGCCCTGATCGATAACGGCAGGAGAGGCCGGCCGGTCACTGGAGTAGGCAATCGCGCACTGAAGTCTCTTTCGGATATGCTGCGCGGCAAGCAGGGACGTTTCCGCCAGAATCTGTTGGGTAAGCGTGTTGACTATTCCGGCCGTAGCGTTATTGTTGTTGGCCCCGAATTGAAGATGTATCAATGTGGCTTGCCTAAGGAAATGGCGCTGGAGCTTTTTAAACCCTTTGTCATGAAACGGCTTGCCGATGAAGGCTATGCTCATAATATCAAGAGCGCAAAGCGCATGGTGGAAAAAGTACGTCCGGAGGTTTGGGATGTGCTGGAAGAAGTTATTAAAGGCCACCCTGTATTGCTCAACCGTGCACCGACGCTGCACCGGCTTGGTATTCAGGCCTTTGAACCGGTGTTGGTAGAGGGCAGAGCGATCAAGCTGCATCCGTTGGCATGTACTGCATTTAACGCAGACTTCGACGGAGACCAGATGGCTGTGCACGTACCGCTTTCTGTAGAAGCCCAGGCAGAGGCACGTTATTTGATGCTGGCTGCCAATAATATTTTGAAACCGCAGGATGGTAAACCGGTTGTAATTCCCACACAGGATATGGTGCTGGGTTCCTACTATCTGACGATTTTGAAACCGGGCGCAAAGGGAGAAGGCAGCACGTTTGCTTCACCTGAAGAAGCTTTGCTGGCTTATCATACCCATAATATTGAAATGCAGGCGAAGATAAATGTCCGCGTAACCCGAGAGGTAAACGGGGAACGGAAGACAGGCATTATCCCCACCAGTGCAGGCCGCATTATTTTTAACCAGGCAATTCCTCAGAATCTCGGCTATCTTGACCGTAGTATTCCGGAAAATGAACTGCAGTATGAAGTCAATGAAGTGGTTGGCAAATCGCAGTTGGGTAAAATTGTCGGCAAATGCTTTGAAGTGTTGGGAGCCAGCAAGACCAGTGAGGTATTGGACCTGATCAAAGCGCAGGGTTATCATTATTCGACGATTGGCGCTATTACAGTTAGCGTTTCAGATATCAAAGTTCCGGCAGAAAAGAAGCAATATATTGCGGAAGCGGAAGAACGCATCAGCCATATCGAACGGCAATACCGCCGCGGCTTCCTGACTGGTAAGGAACGTAAGGATAATGTCGTAGCCGTCTGGACGGAAACGACCAATAAAGTTACGGCAGCCCTGGAAAACAGTATGGATGATTTCAACTCCATCAATATGATGGCGAAATCCGGTGCCCGCGGCAGCATTAACCAGATTCGTCAGTTGGCCGGCATGCGCGGCTTGATGGCCGATCCTTCCGGTGAGATTATTGAAATCCCGATTCGTGCAAACTTCCGTGAAGGTCTGACCGTGCTGGAGTTCTTCATCTCTTCTCACGGTGCAAGAAAAGGCTTGGCCGATACGGCTTTGCGTACAGCAGACTCCGGTTATTTGACCAGACGTCTGGTAGACGTTTCGCACAACGTGATTGTCCGGGAAGACGATTGCTTTGAACGCCTGGGCGAGCAGACGCAGGGCATTATGGTAGGCGATCTGTACAGCGGCAACAATGTTGTAGAACCGTTGGAAGACAGAATCCGTGGCCGCATCGCTGTGCATGATATAGTGCATCCGGAAACGGGCGAAGTATTGGCACCCGCCAATGAGATGATTACGCCTCAGCAGGCTAAAAAGATTGTTGCAGCCGGCATTAAGGAAGTGCAGATCCGCTCTGTACTCACCTGCAAGAGCGAGAATGGTGTTTGCCGCAAATGCTATGGTGCGAATATGGCAACAGGCAATCTGGTGGACATCGGCGAAGCGGTTGGCGTCATTGCGGCACAATCTATCGGTGAGCCGGGTACACAGCTGACGATGAGAACCTTCCATACCGGCGGTGTTGCCGGCGGCGATATCACACAGGGTCTTCCCCGTGTCGAAGAATTGTTTGAAGCCAGAAAGCCGAGAGGTCAGGCGGTAATCACCGAAATCGGCGGTGTGGTCTCGATTTCGGATAATAAGAAAAAGCGTGAAGTGATTGTTACGCCTGAGGCCGGAGAATCTGCGGTATATCCGATTGCCTATGGATCCCGTATTAAAGTGCAGGATGGACAGACGATCGAAGCAGGTGATGAGCTGACCGAAGGTTCTATCAATCCTGCGGATATCCTTAAAATCAAGGGTATCAAGGGTGTCCAGAGCTACCTGCTGAAGGAAGTCCAGATGGTTTATCGTATGCAGGGCGTTGAGATTTCCGATAAGCATCTGGAAGTCATTATTCGTCAGATGCTGCGCAAATGCCGGATCGATGATGCTGGAGAAACCAATATGCTTACCGGCGAAATGGTGGATATTTTCCGCTTTGAAGCAGAAAATGAAAAGGCTGTAAAAGAAGGGAAAAGGCCGGCAATTGCCTCCCGCGTATTGCTGGGAATCACGAAGGCGGCTCTTTCTACCGAATCCTTCTTCTCTGCAGCATCCTTCCAGGAGACGACGCGTGTACTCACCGATGCGGCAATCAAGGGCAAGGTGGATCCGCTGGTTGGCCTCAAGGAAAATATTATTATTGGTAAGCTGATTCCTGCCGGTACCGGTATGAAGCGGTATAAAAATGTGGATGCTGCAAAAAATATTCCCGACCAGGGAATTGCAATGCAGCTGGAAGATTTCACAACGGATCAAGTGCAGGAGCTGTAAAAGCTCCTGTGCTCTCAAATAAGACGGAGGTCACGAGGTGGAGATTGAAAAAATAAGCAGAAAGTGTACGGTAAAGCATACGCCGATCTGCAAGTTCCTCGGAAGCGACGGCTGTGAGAAATGTTCTCTTTATAAAAGCAATGTAAAGGAATTTGAAAAGGTCAAAACAAATGAGATCTGGCAGGTCACGCAGAGCAATCTGCCGTGGGATGCGGATGCTTTCCATGAATCAGATACCTGTTTGTTCTGTAAAAAAAGGCCCGGGAATCCCAAAGCTGCCTATGCAGTGATTGATATGGCACATCCCGAACCGCCGTATGAAAAAGGAATGATTTTTGGGTTGGGCAAACTGCAGCGCGAAGATGTGGGCAGCCTGATTCCTTTTCCGATTGCCATCTGCAAAGAGTGCCGAAGAAGATATAATTGGGCGGAAAATTTCAAATTCTACTCTGCGATGATCGGATTTGTAATCGGCCTGCTGGTTGTACTGGCGCTGTCGCCTTTGGAAGTAATCCGGTATTCTCCGGAATATATCCCCATGGTTATTTTCCTGTTTGTCATGGCATTGGTTTATGCGGCAGGTGGCTGGATCTCGAAAAAATTGATTAAAAAATATAGTAATGAAATGTATTTTCGGGTCTTTGATATTCCGGAAATGCGGGAAATGGAAGAACTCGGTTGGTTCGTCTATCGTGAAGAACAGGATAAGACAAGAATGTTGATTTCCAGAAAGAAACCCAGAGAACATTTCAGATTTTTCAGCAGCGATCCCCGGCAGCCGGGCGATCAGTAAGAAGAAAGCAACTTGCGGGCAAATCGAATAAAAGTTCGGAAATGCCCGCAGGATTGTAAATTTTTTGTTGACATGGCATCTTGGCAGATGATAGAATATATCCTGCTATGTGCTGTTGTTTTATGTATAGCAAAGGAGCTTTGTGTATTCATTCCCCAAGGGTTGCGTGGGAATCTCATATATACATTAAAATTATTTTTGCATAATCACGCAAGGAGGTACAGAGTTAAGGTATGCCTACCATTAACCAGCTTGTAAAAAAAGGAAGAACAACTGTTGAATATAAATCCAAGACACCGATTCTTCAGGAATGCCCACAGAAAAGAGGGGTTTGCACTGCAGTTCGTACAATGACCCCCAAGAAGCCGAACTCTGCTCTTAGAAAAATTGCGAGAGTCCGTCTTGTAAATGGCATGGAAGGTACTGTTTATATCCCGGGTATTGGTCACAACCTGCAGGAGCACTCCGTCGTATTGATCAGAGGCGGCAGAGTTAAGGATCTTCCTGGTGTTCGTTACCATATTATCAGAGGCGCTCTGGATGCAGCCGGCGTAAACGGCAGAATGCAGGGCAGATCTCGTTATGGTACCAAGAAAGCCAAGAAGAGCAAATAAGATCGATAGTTTCAGGTTGAGCCAATTTATTTTTACAGTTAAAATTACGGAGGTAAAACATGTCCAGACGTGGTGGAACACCGAAGCGTATTGTTACGCCGGATCCTATCTATAAAAGCACAGTTGTAACAAAACTCATCAACCAGATCATGCTGGATGGCAAGCGCGGCACTGCGCAGCGCATTTGCTATGATGCATTTGAGATGATCGGAGAGAAAACAGGCAAAGATCCCATGGAAGTATTTGAAGCTGCTATGGAGAACATCATGCCTGCATTGGAAGTTAAGGCGAGAAGAGTCGGAGGAGCGACTTATCAAGTTCCCATGGAAGTGCGCCCCGAAAGAAGACAGACTCTTGCACTGCGTTGGATGACCAATTTCTCCAGAGCCCGTGGTGAAAGAACCATGAGCGAGCGCGTAGCCGGAGAAATCATGGATGCAGCCAATAATACAGGCGCAAGCGTGCGCAGAAAAGAAGAAATGCATAGAGCTGCTGAAGCGAATAAGGCCTTTGCTCATTTCCGTTTCTAAGCTTTTTAAATGCAATAATTTTAACCAGACTTACACAATTTACGCGCGCGAGATCTTTGCGCGCGTAAAATGCGTAAGGGCAACAGAGATTTAATTGCTCTGATACTTGTTTTGAAAGGAGAAACACAAGTGGAAGGGAGACTCCCTTTAAATCTTGTCAGAAATATCGGCATTATGGCCCATATCGATGCTGGCAAGACGACAACAACCGAGAGAATTCTTTACTATACCGGTGAGAACTATAAGATGGGTGAGACCCACGATGGTGCTTCGACAACTGACTTTATGGATCAGGAGAGAGAAAGAGGCATTACCATTATGTCTGCAGCTGTTACGGCGCATTGGCGCGGCCATCAGCTGAACATTATTGATACTCCCGGACACGTTGACTTCACAGTAGAAGTCGAGCGTTCTTTGCGCGTCCTGGACGGAGCTGTTGCAGTTTTCTGCGCAAAGGGCGGTGTAGAACCCCAGTCCGAGACGGTATGGCGTCAGGCTGAAAAATTTGGTGTACCGCGTTTGGCTTATGTCAATAAGATGGACATTACCGGTGCAGATTTCTTCAACGTGGTGCACATGATTGAAGAGCGCCTCAAGGCAAATCCCGTACTGTTGCAGCTGCCTATCGGCAAAGAAGCTGACTTCCTGGGCATGGTGGACTTGCTGAATATGAATGCTGTCCTTTATGATACAGGGGATGAAACAGGCGCGAAATTTGATGTAGTGGATATTCCTGCTGATATGATGGAGCAGGCAGAAGAATATCGTGCAAAACTCATTGAAGCAGCTGCGGAAGCAGATGAAGCTTTGATGGAGAAATATTTTGAGGGTGAAGAACTCTCTAAAGAAGAAATCATTGCCGCTTTGAGAAAGCGCACCATCGCAGGCGAGATTGTCCCTGTTTGCTGCGGTTCTTCCTACAGAAATAAGGGCGTACAGCTTATGCTGGATTACGTGGTGGATTTGCTGCCTTCTCCGCTGGATATTAAGCCGGTGGAAGGTGTAGAGCCCACAACAAAAGAAGCTGAAATCCGTAAAGCAGATGACAGCGAGCCTTTCTCTGCTTTGGCATTCAAGATTATGACGGACCCCTTCGTCGGCAAATTGGCGTTTATCAGAGTATACTCTGGTGAATTGAAAGCCGGTTCTTATGTTTATAATGCTTCCAAGGGTAAGAGAGACCGTGTAGGTCGTATCGTTAGAATGCAGGCAGACCGTCGTAACGAAATCGAAAGCGTACATACGGGCGACATCGCTGCTATTGTAGGTATGAAAGACGTTGCTACCGGCGACAGTCTTTGCGATGAAAAAGCTCCTATCGAGCTGGAAGATATGGAATTCCCGGAACCTGTTATCCGTGTGGCAATCGAGCCCAAAACGAAGGCAGGCAGAGATAAGATGAGCCTTGCTTTGGTGAAATTGGCTGAAGAAGACCCCACCTTTAAGACTTATACCGATGAAGAAACCGGCCAGACGATTATCGCTGGTATGGGCGAGCTGCATCTGGAGATCATGGTTGACCGTCTGCTGAGAGAATTCAAAGTAGAAGCCAACGTCGGTAAGCCGCAGGTTGCCTACAGAGAAGCTATGACCAAGGCAGTGGAGGCAGAGGGCAGATATGTCCGCCAGTCCGGTGGTCGTGGTCAGTTTGGTCACTGCAAAATTCGCGTGGAACCCCTCGAACCGGGCAGCGGCTATCAGTTTGTCAATGCAATCGTGGGTGGTGTAATCCCCAAAGAATATATTCCCGCAATTGATGCTGGTATTCAGGAAGCTAGCAAGAGCGGCATTATCGGCGGCTATGAAGTACTGGACTTCAAGGCTACGCTGTATGACGGTTCTTATCACGAAGTCGACTCCTCTGAAATGGCATTCAAGATTGCCGGTTCCATGGCGCTGAAGGATGCACTTTCCAAGGCGGCATGCGTATTGCTGGAACCGATCATGAAAGTGGAAGTCAACGTTCCGGACGAATATTTCGGCGATGTTTTGGGTAATATTAATGCCCGCAGAGGCCGCATCGAAGGTTCTGAAATGAGAGCCGGTGCACAGGTAATCCACGCAATGGTTCCCCTCTCTGAAATGTTTGGTTATGCAACCGACCTGCGCTCGAAGACGCAGGGCAGAGGCACTTACACTATGCAGTTTGCACAGTATGAGCGTGTGCCGAACAATATTGCGGAGAAAGTAGTCGGAAAAAAAGCGTAAGCAAAGAATAATTTCTGTTTCTATGGACTAGTTCCAATAAAGGAGTAAAGAACAAATGGCAAAGCAAGTATTTAGCAGAACGAAGCCGCATGTAAACGTAGGCACGATTG
>CAMEMG010000004.1:0-49390 GCA_945927325.1 uncultured Clostridia bacterium
CATACCAGTCTGTAGATGTGATCCCGGCTGTCCAACGTTGCTCAGGTGATCGTTGTGTTCCATCCGGTATCGACCAGTATTTTGTGGTATGTATTACTGCTGCCATCGCAGTCATAGAAAAAAATACCATAAATAAAATCACAGCAAGAATAAAATACACTTTTTCCGTTTACTCATATTATTCTCCTCCTTTTTTATGATTTTTAGCTTTTTAATTCTTCACACACTCGTCCATCGGAATCACTCCTCAAAAAAGTAATTATCGTATTTCTTCGATCAATTGCCCGATTTCTTCTGTTGTAAGCTGCGTATTGCGCACATGCACCGGCTTTAGCCCTGCCTCCATGAATATAACATAAGGGAGATCAAAAATATTCCAACGTCCTCTTTCATTTTGCCGATCATAGCAAACAGGGAAGGTATAGCCCTTTTCCTCTACATATTGAATGGCATCCTCCATGGTATCTGCCTCACCGTCAAATGCGTTGACCATTAAAAACAACACTTCTTCTCCATACTGTTGATACGCTTTTTCATATGCATCCAACCCTACTGTACTGGCCGGAGAACGCGTTGCCCAAAAGCAAATCAAAATCGGCCTGCTGCTCACCTCCGGCTCTCCCAATTGGAAAGAGCCTCCGTTTTCGTCAAAAAAAGTAGTAGCTGCAATTGAAGTCAGGCGCTTAATCTGATCTGCTTCCCATGCTTCTGTTACTTCCGGCTGACCACACCCTATCAGTCCAATCAACAGAGAACAGATACACAGTACTATCAACCCTCTGTTTTTTTTCATATTTTTATCCTCTCTTTCTTATACAGTTTTTCTTTCCAGATGAGTATAAAAAAATACAGTTTCCAAATTTTACTCATCGAAGCCACGCCTTCTCTACCATATGCCAAGCCGGGAAAGCTGCCATAATTTTATAAAATTTGGAAACTGTATTCTTACCTTCATTATAACATGAGATGATTGCACGTCAATCATTTTCTTAATTTTTTTTATAATTTCTTTATAAAAGTAAAAAAACTCCGCAAACTGCGAAGCTTTTTTACGCTATTCTTTTTGCGTAGGGTCTGTAATACTTTGCAGGAAATCATCGATTACCCCGGTACTTTTCTCCGGGCAGGAGGTAGCAATGCAAATCATGGCTTTTTCCAGCCGGCGCAGATAGATGCGCTGAATGACGCTATCATTGACTTCCCAGGTATGGCAAATATATGCCTGCCCGCCAATGCTCGCTTCTTCTTCCCCGACATAGGTATATTGCGCCGCTGTCAGCCGATCGAAATTCTCTATCAGCATTTGCGCATATTCCGCTTCTGTGACGTTTGGCAAATCACTCAGATTTTCATAGATCAGCTGTACCGAGCATTGCTCCTGCTGCAGCAGCAGAATACAATCGTAATACAAGCCGGCCTCCTTCAGTTTCATTTTCTGTGCCGGATCATTATAAGCGGCAGATTCTGCATCATTGGTCCATTCCCGCATCTGCTCAGCATTCAGGCTGGTGCATCCTTCCGCAGAAAAGCGAATCTGCGCCCAGGAATTGGTAAAAGTATCCTCCTGCCAGGTGCCCTGTTCCATTGTTTTGCCGCAAGCGCTCAGCAAAAACAGCAGCAGACAGCTCAGGCAAATCAGTTTTGCTCGTTTCAAAATGCACCTCCCACACTTTTGTTATATATAAATAATATACACTTTCATCGTATATGCAAAGCTATTTTTCTTCTTTTTTTGCTATTTTTGCCGCATGATATTTGCCTTTTATGCAAAGGTATGCTATATTTTCATTCGGTGAGTTCGAAACCTTCCTCACCTAAAACAAAACTAAAGGAGATTTTATTATGAAACACAAACAACTCGCTCTGTTGACGCAGGGTGCGCTAATTGCCGCACTGTACACTGCGCTCACCTACCTCATCAACTATTTCGGGCTGGCCAATGGCGCCATCCAGGTGCGCATTTCCGAAGCTTTGACCATCCTGCCCGCATTTACACCGGCGGCAATTCCCGGCCTTTTTATCGGTTGCCTGCTTTCCAATTTACTGACCGGCGCCGCCATCTGGGATATCATCTTCGGAAGCCTTGCCACTCTGTTAGGTGCTGTTTTCACCTATCTGCTGCGCAAACATGAAAAATTAGCGGCTATTCCTCCCATTCTCAGCAATACACTCATCGTTCCCTTGGTTCTTAAATGGGCTTATGGCGTCCCGGATGCACTTCCGTATCTCTTCCTGACTGTAGGTTTGGGCGAGGTCATTTCCTGCGGCATATTCGGCATGATCCTGCTATATGCGCTCAAGCCACATGCCAAAACGCTTTTTTCTCAAAATTAAAAGATTTTTTCTCAAAAAAAGGAGACTATTTTCATAGTCTCCTTTTATAATTCGATCCTTTTCCGCAAAGTACGCATAGCTCCCAAATATCCGCAGCGCGCATACAGGCGCTGCGCACCTTGATTCGCCTCTAGCACGCCTAATTCCATATATTCCGCGCCCCGTTCCCTTGCCCAGCGTTCCGCTTCTTTGAGCAGCAGCGTTCCAATCCCTTTGCCGCGCCGTTTTTTCTGTACTGCCAGATCAAAAATGTAGCAATAACGGTGTGGCTGCAGACAGGCATACGGTGGCGTCTGCATTATTTTCAGCGCCGCAAAACCGACTACTTCCTCCTGCTGCAGCGCCAGCAATAGCTCGCTATCCGGTTCCTGTATCAATCCGCAAAGGAATTCTTCTGCCTGTTGCCCTGCACGGCAGGCATAGGGATCCAATTCCGCCATACGTGCAAACAACATACTGTAAAGCTCCTGCACTTCCTGCAAATCTACAGGCTCGGCCGGCCGCACCCGGCAATTCACTCGATTACCTCCGCCGCTTCCAGCTGTACCTTGCTGCCGCCTACAATATTTTCCATCCAGGTGCCTTTTTTAACCAGTATATAGCCAATGACGCATTTAATACTTTCCACCATTTTACAGCAGAAATAAATGGGGACAATATGCATATTGGTAAAATGCGTCAGCACATAAGCAACCACCACGTTGCCGCACCATACAAAGCCACAGTCGAAGAGGAAGGTGATAATCGTTTTGCCGCCCGAGCGCAGCGTAAAATAGCTGGCGTTGACAAAGGCTCGCAAGGGCGCTCCTACAGCTTCTGCCCAAATAAACCACTTTGCCAGTTCCTTTACTTCCGGTGTGGTGTTTTTATAAATTTGCGGGAAAACCGGCCCGACAATCAGCATCAAAACACAAACGCCGGTAGCAATCATCACCGATAAGGTAATCATCTGCGCATTGGCTTCCTTGACTTTCTCCATATCGCCTGCGCCCAGCATATTTCCGATAATAATGCCAATGGATGCTCCCATGGAGCTAAAGAGGACATTGACTACATTGGCAATGGTCGTTGCCATATTAATCGCCGCTACTACGGCAACACCATGATAGGAATACGTCTGATTGACAAGCGTCATTCCTATCGACCACAGCGTCTCATTGAGCAGCAGCGGAGTTCCCTTGAGCAGCACCTGACGGCACAAATGCCCCGGTACTTTCAAAGTCTGATATACACCAATCACAAAAGGCACTTCTTCCGGATGCCGATGTGTCCACCATGCATTCAGCCCCAACTCCACAAAACGGGAAATCACCGTTGCCAACGCTGCCCCTGCCACTCCCATCGAAGGAATGAGCGCATAATTGAGCACTACACTGAGAATCAGCGCATAAATGCTGGCTCGCATCGGCACCACCGTCCGGTCGGCTTCACGCAGCGTACCACCGTAGGCCTGGCTTAAGCTATAAGGCAAAAATCCGATCAGCATGATCAGTAAATACGTATATCCCTCTTGCAGTGTCAATGCCAGATTCGAGCCATCACTACTGTCATGCAAAAAAGCAGAAATCAGCGGTTTCCCAAAACCGGCAAACAGGCCAATGCCCAAGCCGCTCAACACCAGCATCAAAATAACTTTTAGCCGAAAAACGTTTCTCACGCCTTCGTAATCTTCTTTTCCCTGAAATTGCGCGCCAAAAATGCCCGCACCCGAAACTGCACCAAAAATGCACAGATTAAAGATAGAAATCAGCTGGTTGGCAATCGCCACGCCAGCTAATTGCTCCGTGCCCAATTGACCGACTGTAATATTATTGACCAGGCCGATCATATTGGTAATACCGTTTTGCACCATAATCGGCACTGCCACGCGGAGCACCATTTTATAAAATTGCCGGTTTCCAATCAGTTTCATAATTTCCCCAATCCTTCCATGTTTTTATATTAACAGATAAGGCATACTTCATGACAAGCATTTATTAAAAAAAACAAGACGGTCTCTGCTCCTCTTCTTTTTATAACAAATATCTCACCTTCCATTTTATAACCGCTTTTTTGCCCCAATAAACTTTCTTTTTCCCAGCCCGATTTTCCTGTTCTCGATTTTATTGCACATTCTCATCGCCACGCATTTTAATCCATCCTCCCTGTTCTGTGCACAAAAAAAGCACTCCTTTTCCGCCGAGTGCTTTCTGCACCTGCCATGGTACATTGTTTGGGCAGATACAGCTTATTTTCTCCATGTTTTCGACCGGATGACCTCTGTTTCCCCTCAGCAGGAGGGATGGTTTATACATATCATTTGCAAAAATAGAAATATTTTTTAAGATTATTATCAGTTATTTTCCTTACTGCGTTTCCCGGTGCTTCCGTTTGGATCCAAAACTGAATATAAGATATAAAAAAAAGCTGCATAAAATGCAGCTTTTTATTCATATTGCTTAGTAATTTTCTGCTCTCTTCTGGAAGAAAGACTGCGGATGTGCGCAAACAGGGCAGATCTTGGGAGCTTCCTTGCCGATATAGATATGGCCACAGTTTCTGCATTCCCAGATTGCATCTCCTTCGCTGGAGAATACCAGGCCGCCTTCTACGTTAGCCAGCAGTTTTCTATAACGATCTTCGTGCGTTTTCTCAATTGCGCCTACTGCTTCAAACAGATAAGCAATGCGATCGAAGCCTTCTTCTTTTGCTTCTTTTGCAAACTGAGCGTACATATCCGTCCACTCATAGTTTTCGCCATCAGCAGCATCAGCCAGATTCTCTACAGTGCTGGGGATATCATTATCATGCAGCAGCTTGAACCACATTTTTGCATGCTCTTTTTCGTTGGCAGCGGTCTCTTCAAAAATAGCTGCGATCTGCTCATAGCCCTCTTTTTTAGCTTTGGAAGCATAATAGGTGTACTTATTACGCGCCTGAGATTCTCCTGCAAATGCGGTCTGCAGATTTGCTTCTGTCTTAGTGCCCTTCAAATTCATATACATTTCTCCTTTTTACCTTGTTTTCTCTATTTATGTACGGGTATTACCCGTTCCATTTTTATATAGATTCGCCACAATCCCTGCAAATTCCTTCAAATAAAATCATGTAACCGGTAATTTGATATTCCTCTGTATCCGGCACTCGAATATGGATATCTTCAGGGGAAACTTCCCGCATATCATATATCCGGCCGCAACACTTGCAGCGCATATGATAATGCGGAAGAACTATTGCTTCAAATCTGTCTGCTCCGTTAGGCACCCGAATCCGCGAAATTCCCTTTTGTTCTGCCAGCTGGTTTAAAATCCGGTATACCGTACCACGGCTGACCTGCGTATGGGTATTGCCTATTTCTGCAAAAATTTCCTCTGCAGTAGGATGGTTATCCAAATGAAGCAACGCTTCATAAACAAGCTTTTTCTGAATTGTATTTCGGGAGGGCTGCATCATTAGCCTCCTTATCAGGAAATATTCTCAATTAAGATTATATACGATCTCTAAATAATTGCAAGTCTTTTCCTTTCATTTTCAGGAAAATATTTGTATTTTTTATTTTCCTTTGCTATACTGAGCCAAACATTTTTTATTTCGGAGGTCTTATGCAAATTCGCTTTGCTCAACCGCAGGATGCCGAAGCTCTATATCAATTGAATACGCTGTTCAACGGCCACAATTGCAACTCAGCCAAACAAATCCACGCCTTTCTTTCTGCGCCCCATGAGGAAATCATTCTGTTGGCCCAGGAGAAGCTATCATCCATCGGCTTTTGCTGTGCGCAGCTTTGCCGCTCTTTTTGCTATAACGCTCCAACAGGGATCATCAGCGAATTATATGTGCTTCCCGAATACCGTCTTCAGGGAATTGCTACCGCGTTGCTAGCCGCTGCCGAAGCGGAGCTTGCCCGCCAAGGCGTTTGCGAATTGCAGTTATGCACCGGCCTTGAAAACTTCCCGGCCCAGCATCTGTATGCCTCTTGCGGTTATTCCCTGGCGCGGGAATGCGTCTATCAAAAACAGCTGCCCAACGCAAACGTATGACAAAACAGCACATAAAAGGAGCGGTGCCTCAGCGCCACTCCTTTTATTCTTTATAAAACCGTAACCTTTTCTGCCAGATACCGCAGTGCTTTATCAGCCATGGTATTCTGCCGCCAGTAACCCATGCCGAATTCTTCCACTGCTTCCTCCAGCTCGCTTTCCGTATAACCGGAGCTGAGTATATAGGCATTCACTTCTTCTTCGGAAATGCTCATATTCTCCTGCTCAAATACTGCCTGCATGACCAGATAAAATTCCGCGCTGTCTTGCACTGCAGCTTCCAATTTTTCCTGGAACTCATCTTTGGTCATGCCGTAATAATCATATACATTATCCCACATATAATAACCTACATAAGAATAGTAGAGTTTATTATAATAGTTGTATTCCATCTCATATCCTGCGCGATAGATATGGCGCAATTTCTTAGCATACTTTTGCGGAAGTTCGGAGATTTTGCTGCTGCTTACTACCTGTTCCTGCACAAAAGTAAGCAAATTTTCTTCATAAAGCTGCGCTTCCACATAGGTGCGATATTCTTCCGCCGTAGAAGCATACTCCGAAAGATTCTCCTCTACATATGCATCTGTCAGCTCAGGTGCTTCATAAATTCCCTTCAGGGTTACTTCAAATTCCGCATCCTTACCGCTCAATTTTTGATTCTGCTCATAATTTTCCGGGAAAGTTACCTCTACCGTAAAATTATCTCCCACTCGATGACCGATCAGCTGTTCTTCAAAGTCATCTATCATTGTGCCTTCACCGATTGTCACAACATAACCTGTGGAAGTTCCGTTATCAAATGTTTCTCCATCCACTTTTCCAACAAAATCGATGCTGACTTTATCACCAGAAGCTGTCACTTTTGTGCTGCTTTCATTGAGCGTCGCCTTGGAAGCCAGGTATTCGTCGATTTCTTCCTGCACCATCTGCTCACTGATCAGCTCATTTTTCTTTACAGATAAAGCGTTATAATCGCCCAGCTGCACATACTCTGTTGCGGTAACACCTTCAATATAGCCTTCTTCTGTCAACCCGGCACTGTAATCCGCTTTTGTACGCAGTTCCCCATAAACAATGAGCCCTACAATCGCCGCAACTACAAGGCAGGGAATCGCAATCCAGCAAATGGTCTTTATCGTCTTTGCTGCCTTGGCCCGCTTGCGCTGTGCCGCTTTTTTCTTTTTTGCCAATTCTTTATTTTCTTTTTTCATACCAACGCTCCTGTCAGTTTTACAAGCATTTCCTGCTCTTTAGTGTACCACAAAATTCCCCGCTCCGGGTACTCTTTTGCTGCATTTCACGATTTTTTCAAAAAATTGCAATTTTCAAAAAAATATATTGCATTTTTATTGCACAAAGCCGTATTTCAAGCTAAAATAGCAATATTAATATGCATAAATGTTTTTTATCCTTTCAAAAAGCATTCGCACGTTCCTCTATATTTCTCCCTAATTCCGGGAATACAACTTCATCCGCAAAGGAGTGATCGTTTTTATGATTCAAATCAACTCTAATTTTTCCAAACTGCAGGGCAGCTATCTGTTCATTGAAATCGCCCGGCGCCTTTCCGCTTATCAGCAGGAACACCCGGAAGCAGATATTATCCGCCTGGGAATCGGCGATGTCACCTGTCCGTTGGCACCTGCCGTAGTAAAAGCCATGCATCAGGCCGTTGATGAAATGGGTACTGCCGAAGGATTCCATGGCTATGGCCCTGAACAGGGATATGCCTTTCTGCGGGAGAGCATCGCCAAGCACGACTATCAAACGCGCGGGGTAGACATTTCTGCCGACGAAATTTTTATCAGCGATGGTGCCAAATGCGATACCGGCAACATCGGAGATATTCTTTCTCCAGATTGCATTGTGGCCGTGACCGATCCCGTTTATCCCGTCTATGTCGATACCAATGTCATGGCTGGGCGCAGCGGGGGATTCGATCCGCAAAGCGGTCGTTTCAAAAATATTGTTTATCTGGTTACTGATGAACAAAACGGATTTATCCCCGCATTACCCGAGCGCAAAGTAGATGTCGTCTATCTATGCTATCCCAATAACCCTACCGGCACTGTACTGACGAAAACGCAGTTGAAAACCTGGGTGGACTGGGCCAATCAGGAAGGAGCTCTTCTGCTGTTCGATGCTGCTTATGAGCGTTTTATCACAGAAGACGACATTCCTCATAGCATTTTTGAAATTGAAGGTGCCCGGCGCTGTGCGATCGAATTCCGTTCCTTTTCCAAAACTGCTGGTTTTACCGGCACCCGCTGCGCTTTTACCGTCATCCCGAAAGAGCTGACAGGGTGGGATTCGCAAGGCAATTCCTACTCCCTGCACACCCTTTGGAATCGCCGGCATACAACCAAGTTCAATGGCGTTTCTTATCCGATACAACGGGCCGCTGCCGCTATTTATACACCGGAGGGCAAGGCACAATGCGACGCTATCATTGCTCACTATCTGCAAAACGCAAAAATTATCTTGGAAGGTCTGAAACAGGCCGGAATCACTGCCTATGGCGGAGTCAATTCCCCCTATGTCTGGCTCAAAACGCCGCACGGAATGGATTCCTGGGCATTCTTTGATCAGCTGCTCACACAAGCACACGTTGTCGGCACACCGGGCTCCGGTTTCGGCACTGCCGGCCAGGGATATTTCCGCCTAACCGCTTTTAATACTACAGAACGCACACGCGAAGCACTTGCGCGCATCGCTTCTCTGCGCTTCTGAAAACAAGCCGGGAAACATTTCCCGGCTTGTTTTCTTCTTAGCCTCATATCTGCTCCAGCTGCGCTTCCACTTCGGCAAAGACTGTCCCTCTTTCCCACTCGGAAGCCTGCCGCAACACCTGCGTCTGCCTTTGCATATATCTCCGTGCACCTTCAGGTATCTCAATACTATCCACACAACAGGAATTGTGTTCGAAATCAGCAATATACAGACGGGTTATGCAGTCCAAAAATACATATCGAAATTGTCGCTGCTGCTGTTGTTGCCCAAGCCGCATAGATTCCGCCAACTCCGCAATTTCCTCCGGCTGCGGCCGATCGGTATGCAAAAATAAGTACAATCCATTATACAAATAAGCTGTATAATTGCGATTAAGTTTTTCCAATTTTTTGGCAAAACGGTATTGTGCTCGCCGGGCATATCCATCCTGCTCTTCCGGCAACCTCAGCGCCCAGAGACGTTCATTATAAAAATACAGTGCCTCACCATAGCGTTCCATTGCACTTTGGGGAATTTCTTCCCTGCGTTTACCCAAATATAATTCAATGAATTTTTGTGCTTCCCCATCTTGTTGCAACAACGCCTGACTGACTTCCATACCCAGGCCAAGCGTATGGCTAACCCAGTCAGGGCTTTCCTCTTTGATGAAATCAGCCACATACAGCTTCCAAAAATACTTGAGCATAACTACGGCATAAAGCTCATTAAAGAGTTTTTCAAAAGCCATCCTACCCCTCCGTTGTTCAATGCAGATTCTGCCTGTTTTGCCAAATATTCATCACAATACGCTGCGGAAGCAGTTTTGCACCTACGTGCTGGAATTTATTGCGCCATCCGTAGACCGACATATCCTTTCCCTTGCCGGCATCCCTCAGAGCCTTTTTCACCACATCACTCGCTTCATAGAGCACTTCATACTTGGTAATCACCGCTTCGCCAGCATGCCGATGTGCCGTTTCAAAAAAGTGCGTCCGTACCCAATAGGGGCATACTGCCGTCACTGAAATACGGCGCGACCTCAATTCCCGATTCAGTGCCCGCGAATAATTGCGCACAAAAGCCTTACTGGCGCCATAAATATTAATCCAGGGCAACGGCTGAAAGGCAGAAGCAGAACCCAGGTTGATCACATGGCTGCCCGCCTGCATATAGGGAAGTGTAGCCAAAGTCATTGCCACCAACCCTTTACAGTTTGTATCAATCATCGCTACCGACTGAGCGATATCCAACTGTGCATAGTCACAGAACTTTCCAAATCCCGCACTGTTGACCAGGCAAATCACTTCCGGCTTTTCCGTTTTCAACAGGCTGCTGTATTCCTCTATCGCCTGCATATCTGATACATCCAGACTGATACAGCGTACAGGCAATTCAACTTCCTGCTTCAATGCCTCCAGACGTTCTGCATTGCGGGCAATTGCCCAAATTTCTTCCGCCTCTTTCCGTTCTGCCAACTGTAAAACAAACTCTCGACCCATCCCCGAAGATGCACCGGTCACAACAGCTATTTTCATACTGTTTCCTTTCTTATATATAACACTTCAAAAATGAAAATACCGTATCATAATAAAGTTGCGGATCTGTTTCTTTGGAATCCGCATGTTCTGCTTCAGTTACGATCAACAGTTTTTTAGAGCAATTTGCCGCTTCATAGAGTGGATAAACCATACGCACCGGTACAAATTCATCCTCTGCGCCGTGTATGAACAGCATCGGAATCTCGCATTTTTTAATCTGTTCCAGTGCAGAAGCCTTGCGCATATCATAACCACCGCGCAGGCGCAATGCCCAAGCCGCCAAATACAGCACGGGAAATGGCTTCAGATGAAATAGTTTTTGCAGTTGATCGGCAAAAATATCCCATACACTGGTATAACCGCAATCTTCTACGGCCGCTTTTACCTGTTCCGGCAGCCGTTCCCCTGCCGCCATCATCACTGTTGCCGCCCCCATAGAATGCCCATGCAAAACAATTTGAATCTCCGAGCCAAATCGCTCAATCAGATAGTGCATCCATTGCAGCAGATCCAATCGATCCGGCCAGCCCATACCGATCAGCTTTCCCCCGCTTTTCCCCTGCCCACGTAGGTCAGGCGTCAGCACATGATATCCCTGTTGCATATAATGCCGTGCAAAATCCAGCATTTCCTCTCCGTTTCCGGAATATCCATGTACCAGAATCACCCAGCGTTTCCCAGGGGTATTGCAAAAATATAACATCCCTGCCAGTGGACATCCGTCTTCACCGACAAGCGCTACCTGCTCGGCCTTTATCTGCTGCAGCCATGTTTCTGTGCGCTGCCGCTCCTCCGCCCTTCGCCTGCGCACCGTTTCCTGATGGGGAGTTTTCTCTCTGCCTGCTGCAGAGGTACCAAAGCGTTTTGTCCGCCCCGTCGTCTCTCCCTGCATTACCAATGCGAAATTGACCAGCTGATTGCCCAACCACCACGCCGCAGTGAACAGCAACAACAGCAGCCCAACTACAATCCATATCCACATAGTGCTGCATGCCTCCGTAATTTTCTTCATTATATCATGCCCCTCCTTTTAAAAGAAGCGATGGATGTGGATTTTATCCCGCAAATCCATCCCTTGTAAAAGAAGGTTGCATCCCTCGGCATTTACTCGTATACTATACAACATGGAATTGATATTTGGAAAAGCAAAAGCAGCAGAGTCCACTCAGATTGGAATTCTGTTTGAAAAAGGAAAACAGTTTTTAAAAGCGCAGGGCATTCAGCAATGGCAGGGAAGCCATTCCCCTTCCGCCGCCGTCGCCGAAGCAGATATCCGCAAAGGCATTGGCTACGTATTGCGCACGCCGGATGGAGAAGTCGCTGCCTATGCCGCCATCATTCCCGGCGAAGATCCCTCTTATCTTGAAATTGATGGGCAGTGGATATGCAGCGGTCCGTATTGCGCGATCCATCGTGTCGTAGTATCAGATACCTTGAAAGGGAAGGGCGTCGCAAAACAATTGCTTGGGCAATGCATGCAGGAAGCCAAAAAATTAGGAGCGCGCTCTGTCCGCATCGATACACACGCCCACAATCAAATCATGCAGAAAGTGATCCTGCACAGTGGATTTATTTATTGCGGGGAAATCACGCTTTTCTACGGTGCCAAACGCAATGCTTACGAAATAATATTACCACCGGAATGATGAGCGATGCAAAAAATTGCATCCTTTGAAAGCGCGCACGCCTATTGACACTGCTTTTAGGCTGGCTTATAATAAATGATGATTGCCGAAGTGGCGGAATAGGCAGACGCCCGGGACTTAAAATCCCGTGGGTAGCGATACCCGTACCGGTTCGATCCCGGTCTTCGGCACCATAAACGGACGAAACTATGATACAATTTCGTAGTTTCGTCCGTTTTATTTTTGCCGAAAAGCCTTACAGGACAAGGCTTTTATTTAGCGATGCACCTATGCGGCCGTTATGCGGTCGCTTTTTTACTTTGCCCGGGGTATAATTGCCCGGTGATATGCAGCTGCGAATAGGCTTTGGAGCTACCCCGGAAATAACGGCCTCTATACTGTTGCGATATTAAAATTTTTTTGAAAATCAGCATTTGCCCTTTGTTTTGATTGTTTGGAAGCCAAAAGGCAGTTTTCTTAGCAACAAATCCCGCAGACTCCGGACAGCAACTGCGAGTTGCTTGGCCTTTGCAAACAACAGTGGTATCATAGGTATGAGGTGATGATTCGCATGGAAACAAAAGATATTATATTGGAACTCCGAACCAAAAACGGATTATCTCAAGATGCGCTTGCAGAGAAAATCTATGTTACCCGGCAAGCTGTATCCCGCTGGGAAACGGGTGAAACCATTCCCAATGTTGATGCTCTCAAACTGTTATCAAAGCTATTTGATGTTTCCATCAATACACTCCTGGGCTCTCCCCGAAAACTCATTTGCCAATGCTGCGGCATGCCGCTTGATGATACTTCCATCAGCAAGGAAACGGATGGCACATTTAACGAAGCCTACTGTAAATGGTGCTATACCGATGGAAAATTCGTCTACACCAGCTTGAAGGAGTTAATAGATTTCCTTGTTGGGCATATGTCGAATGAAAACTGGCCTCCGGAACAGGTACGAGCATATTTTGAGGCACAACTTCCCACGCTCAGCCACTGGAAACATTCCGGCAAATAAATTCAATTACGTGTATCGAATTTTATATCTCCCGCGCAAATCACAAAAAAATATCTTATCGACAGAAAAACAGGTGATTGCCAATGCAATCGCCTGTTTTAATAATCTTCGTATATCTAATGGATATGCTTAACTTCCTATCCATTGGCAATCGCGATTCCTATCTTTTGCGCATTGCCATACAGATCTCTTCCTGAAAGAAAAAGATGGTTGCTTACGCAAACCATCTTTTTTCTTCAAAATTCCTTTATTCTTCTGTAACTTCAGCAATACTTGTGCGATATCGCTCTACCTTGTGCCGGATAAATCCCAGCCTCTCTTCCGCCTGCTGCAACTGCTGCTCTGCCGTTTTCTGCTGCTCCAGCACAATTTCCAGCCGTGCCTGCAACGCTTCTTTTCCATCTGTCCCCAAAGCCATATACCGCTGTATCGCCTCTATCGACATCCCGCATTCTCTCAGGCACTTCACTGTCAGCAGCTGCGACATCGCCTCTTCTCCAAACAACCGCCGGTTATTTTCATCCCGCCGCACTGCGGGAATTAACCCGCGATCTGTATAAAAACGCAGGCTGTACTCCGTTAATCCCGTCTGCTGCGCTGCTTCTTTGATAGTATACATATCCACACCTCTTTTACAAAAAATACTTGACTTCGTGTAACTCGAAGAAGGTATGCTGTTATTATATTACAGAGAAAATTTTCCGGCAAGGATATTGCCGCCTGCCTGGGCCGGCCCCAAAACAGCCGAAGAAGCCAAACAAATGTTCTATACTTCATTGGAACGCACCGATGCAGGCTACTTTGATTTCTATCTGTTGCACAACTGTGGCGATACCCGCACAGACGCTTTCGATCGTTTTGGCATTTGGGATTTTGCCCTTTCTCTTAAGGAACAGGGATTGATCAAACACGTCGGTTTTTCTTTCCATGATAAAGCAGAGGTATTGGATGACCTGCTCAACAAGCATCCGCAGATGGAATTTGTACAGCTGCAAATCAATTATGCCGACTGGGAAAGTGACTCTGTTCAATCCAAAAAGTGCCTGGAAGTTGCAGCAAAGCACGGCAAACCGATCATCATCATGGAACCGATTAAGGGTGGTCTGTTAGCCAATCCGCCCAAAGCCGTTGTCCAAGAGCTGGCAGCTGCAGACAGGTCCCTTTCTCCTGCGGCCTGGGCTCTGCATTTTGCCGCTTCGCAGCCCGGGCTCATTACCGTACTCAGTGGTATGTCCACCTTGGAGCAGGTAAAACAAAATATACAGACGATGTCTACCTTCCGGCCGCTGGACGACAAGGGATTTGCAGCAATTGAACGGGCCCGCGCCGCATTGAATGCCATTCCCAGCCTTCCCTGCACAAGCTGTCAATATTGCGTCAAAGGCTGCCCCATGTCTATCCCGATTCCCTCTATCTTCAGTGCCATGAATACCAATCTCATTTACGATAATCTGCAAAGTGCTAAAGGCTCCTATCGTTTTGCGACACGAGACGGAAATCTGGCCAGCACCTGCATTGCCTGTGGACAATGCGAATCTGTCTGCCCACAGCACATCGGGATGATTCACCAGTTACAGGACTGTGCCGCTACCTTGGAGGATTAACGCCACCCATGGATTTACACAAAAAGCGTACGGAAAATCCGTACGCTTTTTCTCTGCTCAGATGCGTCCATAAGCCACCAGATTGGTAAAGCCCTGTTTGGCAATCAGGCCACCTGCATGATAAAAAACAATGCCGTCGTGTGCAGCAAAATACCGTTGCTGCACCGTTCCAAAAACATCCTTTATTTCTCCCAGCAGATCTCCCTTGCTTATTTGCTGATCAATGTGTACCGCAGGATACCAGAACCCCGAACAATCTGCCGCCAAATAGCTCGTCCGTTCAAAAACCTGCCGCGCAATTTGCCGCGGGTACAGTTCCTCTTTGAGCAGCCCCAGATGCACCATCAGGTTATGAATATCCCGGCAATAGCATTCCACTTGCTCCGGCGGACATTCCCCATTTCCTCCGCGCTCCAGCAAAAGCCCTGGAATGCCCTGACTTGCCGCCCAGCTATACGAACCGTCTCCTGCACCCGAAGCAATGCAATAGGGAATATCCACTACTTTGGTTGCCTCTTCTGCCATTTGCCGGATTCTGCTGCCTGCAGCTGCCGGGAAAAAGAGGCAAGGAGTCAGTGGTTCATATGCGCCGCCACTGTGCAAATCCACTACAAAATCTGCTTGCGGCAGCAATTCTCCTGCCAGCCAGGCCATAATACGTTGCCCCAGAGTTCCTTTTGCATCCCCCGGGAAATCACGGTTAAGGTTCTGCCCATCCTCGGGAAGAACTGCATCCGTCATGCTGAGCATACCGCTGTAATTAACGCAATGCAGAAAAATTACCGCACCGCACAGTTGCTCCGCCGACAACTGTGCCGCCATTTTCGCCACTGCGGCCACTCCCGGATATTCTCCACCATGAATTCCCGCTGAAATATACAATGTTTTGCCCGGCTTAGCGCCATTCATGACAGTCACAGGAGTCTGGTATGCCGTTCCCGGTACCAAAACCATTTCCTGATAAATTTCTCCCTCCCGAACCTGATGTCCGCAAATATCAATGGTCTTTCCCATTTCTTCCTCCATAAGTTAGTTTATGCTAACCAAAATTATAAAAGACTTGTTTTCCCTTGTCAATAGCTGTGCATATCAAAGAAACGGGCCCAAAGGCCCGTTTCTCATTCAACAGATTTCAATGCTTCCAGCATATCAACGTGCTTCATCTTATGATTAATTACCCAGCCCAAGGCTACGGTGATCGTGCCGACGACCAATACCGGGACAATAAAAGCTTTCAGCCCTAGTGCCGGATTAAACATCACTTCTTCGGGGGGAACTACTTTTAAAATATAAAGATAAAAAAGATCTCCCGTTAGAAATCCGACCAATATTCCAATCAACGTCAATATTATCGTTTCACGATAAATATACATTGTTACTTCCTTATCATAGAAGCCCAGCACCTTAATCGTGGAGAGTTCCCGTATTCGCTCCGAGACATTAATATTGGTCAGATTATACAGAATCACAATTGCCAGCATAGCAGCTACTAAAACTAAGATATCCATAATCTGATTCAGGGATTGCACAATGGTATCAATCTGATTTTTCATCGTAGTATTCTGCACAATACCGATGACACTGCTGCTTTCCATAAACACGCTGGCCATCTGATTAGTACTCTCATTGGAGCGGTCTTTCAGTGTAACTAAATTTGCATTGGTTACAAAGCCTGTTCCAAATACCGTGCGATAGTAAGAAGCATCCATGAAAAGAAAGTGCCCTGTATACATTTCCGTAATTGCCGACACCTTCATTTCATAAGTCTGATTGGTATCGTCATTTAGCGTAATGACACTTCCTACCTCGGCTTCCAGCAATTCTGCCAATCGCTCTGAAATCACAACGCCTTCTTTTTCCAGGTTCAGTTCCTGTTTTGTTTTCCGATCCGTCAGATGGATATACTCTGCCAGCTGCGCACTGTCTTCCGGGACAATCATCGTCACTGCCTGTTTATCCATTTTTTTACCTGCAACTTTTGTCAGTTCTTCATACCGAACCGGCAGCTGTTGACGTATCTCTTTGCGTTCCAGCAATTCCTCCAGCTCTGCTTTCTGGTCATTCGTCAGATAGTTTTTTTGCGCTACGATCATATCATATTGCAAAATTTCTTCAAATTGTCTTACCTTTACGCCTGAAATAGAATGTTGTACGCTTAACCCCGCAACCAGCAGCGTGACCGCTCCACACACACCAAATATGGTCATCAGCATTCGTTTCTTATATCGGAAAATATTGCGTGCCGTTACTTTCCTGGTAAAACTCAAATGATCCCAAATCAAATGGATTCGCTCCAGAAAAATTTTAGATCCGTTTGCAGGAGGTTTGGGCTGCAATAATGCCGCCGGTTTTTCTTTCAAATTTTTGTTTGCCACAAGATACGCCGGCAAAACCGCACTCAGCCAGGCGAGGCACAATGCGACAACCGAATTGGACAAATAGAAATGCAATTCGATCCTCGGCAGCGTAAATGACTTTCCGTATGCACCATACACAATCATTGGCAACAGTGTATGCCCTGCCGCAATTCCGATTAACGCCCCTATAGTACTTGAAGCAAATCCGTATACTACAAATTTTTTAATAACATCACGGCTGTCATACCCCAATGCTCTCAAGGTTCCCGAATTCAGGCGCTCTTCATCTACAAATCTGGTCATCGTTGTCAAAGTAACCAACGCCGCCACAAAATACATAAAAATCGGGAAAACTTTGGCCAATTCATCAATAATCTCCGCAATAGTGGCATACACTCGATATCCTTCTGCGCCCGGTATTTCCCGCCTGGTATCCAATGCATAAGCAGGTTGTGTCAATGCGTTCAATTCTGCCCGCGCCTCTGCTAATTCGGCTTCTGCATCCGCAATTTTCTTTTCTGCTTCCGGGCGTTGTGTTTCAAACGCATTGAGTGCCTGCTGATATTCTCTATACTTTGCTCTCAGTTCATTTTCCGATGCGTCGATCTGTCGATTGGCAGCACTCAACTGTTCTTTACCGACCTGTACTTCATGCTTTGCACTTGTCAACTGCATTTCTGCATCTGAAATCTGTTGCTGCCCTTCACTCAGCTGCTGTTGCGCTGTATTCAGCTCCTTTTCCGCCTCTATGAGCTGCTGCCGTGCCGGTTCCAAGTTTTCTTTTTTATATGTATCTAATGCTTTCTGTGATTTGTCAGCTAAAGCAATCCCCTGGGGATATACTTTTTCCAAAAAATTTTTTTGTTCCGCTTTTTTCAGAGAAAGCTCCGCTTCTTTTTTCGCAATCTGTTGTTCCAGCAATATTTTTTCTTCCAAAGTCAGCGTCTCATCAGAATACTTGTTCTGCAAATCTGCAATTTCCTGTTCCAATTGCAAAATATCTTCGGAATCATTTTGTTTTTTTGTTTCTAAAGCGGTTCTGCTGGAATCTATCCCCCTTTGCAATGCCCCTACCACAGCTTCAACTTTTTCAAATTGCTGTTTTTTTTCGCTGTATTCAGCATAAGCACTGTCGTATTCCTGCTGCTTTTGAGCCAATTCTGCTTTTTTGATCTGCAATTCTGCTTCCGCCGCCAGAATCTGCTCTTCTGCTTCTTCCAGTTCCTGTTTTTTGGCTGCCACTTCTGCTTTTGCCGCATTTAATTGCCGATACCCTTTATTTAAACGGGCATTTGCATCATCCAACGCCGTCTGCGCTTCCTGAAATTGTTTTTTAGCGTCATCTAATGCTTCCTGCCCTTCATCTATTTCTTTTTGAAATTCCGCTTTGATGGACCACAGCCTTTTACCCGGTTCGTCCTTCATTAGTTGATTTAGTTCCTCTTTATGTGCCTGAATCCGTTCCGCATATAGCTCGGAATACGGATCCACCCCTTTGGTATCTGAAAAAGAAAGACGGGCAATCATATAAACTTCCGAATCAAAAGCTTCCGGGCACACTACCGCATATCCTTGCAATTCTCCCGTTCCGGCATTGGAATGTCCTAAATTTGTCGTACAAACCAGTTCTCCCGAATTTACAAAACCCACGATTTCAAACGTATCAGTATTGAGCACTTTATTCCCGGAAATATCCTCTTTTTCTTCAAAAGAAATGTCATCTCCAAGGTTGTATTCCCCTTCATAAGAACTTGCCAATGCAATTTCATCCGATTTTTCGGGAAGCCTTCCCGATACAACCTCATAAAGCGAAAGATTTTCGGTTTGAGAAAAAATACGAAAACTGGTAATAGTATCTTTTATGACAACATCTTTCAAATATCCGTATTCGATGTATTGCGCTCCGCTTACTTTTTCAATCGTATTCTGGTTTTCGGCATCAATTCCATAGTCTCCAATAATTGCAATGTCAGCCACCTGCAACGTTTCAAAATAAGTTTCTCCTGTTTTTCGCATATCTGGGCCGGCTACCTGCAATCCAACCAACGCAAAAGAACCCAGCGCAATCAAGCACATAATCGAAATGAATCGCCCTGTAGATTTTGTAAAACTTTTTTTAATATCTTTTTTCAGTGCTTTCTTCATAATGTTCCTTTACCATTCAATCTCTTCAATTCTTTTGGGATTTGCATTCTGTTCAATGCTTTTGATGCCTGCATCATGCATGTGAATCACCCGGTCCGCAATAGGTGCAATTGCCGCATTATGTGTCACAATAATAACCGTTGCTCCTTTTTTACGGCTCATATCCTGCAAAATCTGCAAAACCTGCTTTCCTGTACGATAATCCAGCGCACCGGTCGGCTCATCACAAAGCAATATTTTTGGATTTTTAGCTACCGCCCGGGCAATTGCTACTCTCTGCTGTTCTCCACCGGATAATTGCGCCGGAAAATTATGAATTCGCGCCTGCAATCCCACGTCAATCAACACCTGCTCCGGATCCAACGCATCCTTGACGATCTCTGTAGCCAGTTCCACATTTTCTTTTGCTGTCAGATTTTGCACCAAATTATAAAACTGAAATACGAATCCGACATCGTTTCTGCGATAAGTAGTCAGCTGGCGAGGCGTATAGCCTGATATATCTTTACCGTCTATGATTACGCTGCCTTCATCATTGGTATCCATTCCGCCCAATATATTGAGAATCGTGGATTTTCCCGCACCGGAAGAACCAAGTATAATAGCCAGTTCTCCTTTTTCAATGGTAAAACTGACATCTCGATTTGCTACGATTTCCTGCTCTCCTATATGGTATCGTTTATAGCTATGCAAAACTTCAATATAGCTCATTTGCATTTCCTCCTCACACAAAGATGGATTCTTTTCTCCGAAATTTTCCTTAACTGCTTCTATAAAAAGTTCTTTACAAATTATTCATACAGTTATATATTTAATATACAACTGTATGAATAATTATATGCCAACCACTTTCGCAGTCAAGTGGCAATTTGACCACATTTGTATATAAACGCTACATTTTTATAAAAATTGTATTATTTTGGAGTTTTTTATGGGAAATCAGTCCAACAAACAAGATCTTCGCATTACCAAGACACATAAATACCTTTTTGACGCACTTTTTTCTTTAATGGAAGAAAAGCCTCTTTCAGCTATCAGCGTAACTGACATCTGCCAAAAAGCAATAGTGCACCGAACAACCTTTTATCATCATTTCGAAGATAAACATCATTTATTGCGCTGCGCATTGGCTGCGCTGCAGCAAAAATTCTTAGAGGATATTCCGCCCGTTTCTTCTGATACCGATCCCATTACTTTTTACTCTCTGGCTTTGGACCACATCATCGATCATCTTTTTGAAAAACAGAATACATATCGTTCCATTTTGCACAATAATGGTTATGAAGGGAGCATCGCTCAAATCTTTGAATCCTATATATCCGCACAGTTGATGCACAGTTTTTCTCTCTTTCAGAAAAACGGACTCTCTCATCCCGGCGGCATTCCCTACGAAGTTTTATCCCGCTTTTATACGGGCGGGTTTCTTTCTCTGGCTTCCTGGTGGCTCTCCTCCCAACAGGAAATTTCCTGTGAGCAATTCAAATCCTATTGCAGGCAGCTTATTACTCCTGTACAATCGGCAATTCCCGTTCCATCCAAATAAACCGATCACGCGTTTTTTATCGTTTTTTACAACTCTATAACATCTTGGGCAATTTTCTGCGACAACCCTGTTTTAAGCTGAAAGCAGTCAAATGAAACGGAGAAACGCACCATGTTGCCAGAATACAATTTCAAAACTGCCTTTCCGACAGTACAACCACATACTTCTTATCTACTCATCTCGCAGGATGCCTTACTGAATAATCTCCGCACTCTGCGCCGGCGTATTTCCGCCCCTATCATGGCTGTCATTAAAAACAATGGCTACGGATTGGGGCTCTCTGCCTATACTGCGTTGCTGTACGATCAGGGCATCCGCGATTTTGGCCTGATTGACTGCCAGGAAGCTCTGGCGTTATCCGCCCGATATCCTAAGGCAACTTTTTATCTGCTGGCTCCCATTTCCAATCCGGATTTACTGTGTGCTGCCATTCGCTGCGGTAATATTGTGCTGCATATCGGCAGCGAGCAGGAGATACAACAACTTCGCATTGCCCAACGCCATACCGGCAAAAAGGCTCGTGTACAATTGAAGCTGGATACCGGGTTTGGTCGTTACGGTTTCCTGCCCAATCAGCTGCAAAGCGTATTACAGGCAGCGCAATTATTTATTTTAGATGGCATTTATACCCACTTTTCCGAACCGTATGCCGATGCGTCCTTTACCAAAAAACAGTTTTCTCTTTTTATGCAGCTGCTTTCCCGCTTACAAAGCCATGGCATTCATCCTCGTTTGCGCCATTGCTGTGCCAGTGGAGCAGCATTGAAATATCCGCAGATGCATCTGGATATGGTACGCCTTGGCGCTGCGATTCCCGGCATGGTCCCCGATGCCTCTTCCTACGAACTGCAGCCCTGCTGCCGCTACTGTGCAAAATTGATCAGCCGCAAACGCCTGCCTGAAGGCTGGCACGTAGGGTATGGACGGCATACTGTCCTGCACCATGCTACACAAGTAGGCATTCTGCAGGCAGGGGCCATGGCCGGTTGCTTTATCCATCGCCAGGAATCCAAACTCAATCCCTTGCGCTATTTTTATCGGGGAGTCCGCTCTGTCTTTCATCCCAAAAAACTTTTGGTAGAAATCGCCGGGCGGCAAGTTCCCATTCTTGGAGCCATCGGTATGAATCATCTGGCAATTGACCTCGACCATTGCTCCGCAAATATTGGAGATTTTGCCCTTTTTGCTGTAAACCCGGCTTTCTGCCCTCCTTCCCTTCCCCGTCTCTTTTGCAGTAAACTGCCGCAGGAGGATCTATCATGCAATTATTAAGTCCGCAAGAATATTCTCTTTTTGATGCGTTCTGCCAAAAATGCAGCGCCAACTTCATGCAAAGCCCGCGCTGGGGGCAAGTTAAGGAAAATTGGTACCGGGATATTTTGGTGCTGCGGGATACAGAGGGTAACCTTTGTGCAGGCATACAGCTGTTGTACAGAAAATCACCTCTTGGATACATGCTGTATGCACCACGTGGCCCGGTTTTTTCCCGCCGCGACCCGGTGCTGATTCGTCAATTGCTGGCAGACATCCAGACCTATGCCCGGCAAAAAAAGGCTCTGTTTTGCAGGATTGATCCTGATTTTCCCGCAGAAGATTCTTTTTTGCAAAAATTGCTGTTGGAAGCAGGTTTTCGACTGAATGCCCCGAATCCATGCCTCGGCAATACGCAGCCCCACTTTGTATATCGCCTGAATATTGCGGGAAAAAGTTGTCAGGAAATTTTTTCTTCTTTTCGCAGCAAGACACGCTATAATATCCGTCTGGCGGAGCGAAAAGGCGTTTATATTCAAAAAGATCGCCCGGAGGATCTGCCACGCTTTTATACTCTGCTGCAAGAGACCAGCCAACGGGATGGCTTTCCCATACGCCCTCTAAGTTATTATCGACGTCTGCTGGAAAAAATGGGGCCACACGCACGGCTTTATTTGGCTTATTTCGGTGCAGAACCTCTTGCCGGCGCGATCTCGATCTGTTATGGCGGGCGCACCTGGTACCTTTATGGTGCCAGCACTGCCCGTCACCGTCAGGTAATGCCCAATTACCTGATGCAATATGCCATGATCTGCGATGCGATTGAAGCCGGCTGCCATATTTATGACTTTCGCGGCATTTCCGGCCAAATAGAAAATCCAAATCATCCTCTTTATGGACTTTACCGTTTTAAACGCGGCTTTAACGGCTATATCTGTGAATTAACCGGCGAATACGAACAAGTCCTGCGGCCGGTCGCTTATTTCTTTCTTCAGATGGCTATGGCTATACGCAAACGCATAAAAAAATTTCAATTTTCCCATCCCCATTGCCGGCTCACTTCCTGACCCTTTTCCTTTTTCTCCGGATTTCAAAAGACGACGGAATCTTCCGATCACCGCCGTCTTTTCATCATTTTCCTATTTTATTTATACTATTGTTTCATAGATTGTTTTTGTTGACGGTTCAACCACGCATCCCGCAATTCTTCCTTTCGATCATAATCATGCGCATCCAGTATGGCTACATACTGATACCACGGTGCTTCTCCGCAGCAGTAATAAACGAAACTTCCGTCGTCCAGCAGCATAGAAGCCTGCCTGTCATCTGAAGATTCCAATATCACGCCTTCTCTGCCCAAATAAGGATATACAAAGTTTTGTACAGCAATATATGCATTGTTTTTTTCAAGCGCTTCGTCTGCTCCCATCTGCATTTCCATATATCCTACCTGGTAAATCTGGCCGTTCAACGCATCCATTTGGACTTCCAAAACCGCTGTTCTTCCTCCCATCGTTTTTGAACCTTCTTCTGGCAGACAGAAAATCAGCTGCCATACCGGTTGTTCTTCTGCCAGTAGCCCACTCTGCAGTTCCAATGCCGCCGGCCAATAGTATCCTGCCGTTAATGCCCCGTTTTCCAACAGGATTTCCAGTTGTACACGGCATGCTTCTTCCGCTTCTTCCAGCCATAGTTCTCCATTTACCGCTTTCCGTTCCACAAAATTCAACGTCTGATCAAACTGCAGGGGCAGGATTTGTTCATAGGAAATCCACTCACTTTGTTTCATCCAATTTGTTTCCTGTTTGCGCAGCAACAGACAAGGCAGCAAAATGCCCAACAAAACCACAACAACTGCCAACAACCAGGCAAGTACTGCGCTATTCTTTCTTACTGCCTTATTTCTGCATGCTCGGGCTCGTATCCTATCCGAATGAGTGCCTCTTCTTTCCATAGCCAACCTCCTCCTGTGTTGTCCTCCTGATAGGTTTGCGCCTCTACAACTGCCATATACTGCCACCACGGATTGTTTCCCCAACAGGCAACTGCAATATGGCCGTCTTTCAATGCGACAGCCGCATAATCATCCCCCTTGTGATCCAACAGTTCTCCATCTTCCTCCTGATATTCCAGAGCCATCTGCTGTGCCATCCGGAGAACATCCGCTTCCGTATCACTCAAATTGCGCTCCTCCTCTTTTACCGAAATATCATTTTGAGGTTCTCCGCTGGGCATGCCTTTTACGTCCTTTTCGCAATCACTCTGTTGTTCCAAATAACCAACCAGATAAATTGTTCCCCGGATGGAATCCAACCGCACCTCCAGCCAGGCTACCTGATCTACTCCATAAAGAAGTCTCCATACTTTTCTATCCGTTGCCAATTGTGCATCTTCCATATTCAGCGGCCAATCCTGTGGCGTCTGCAGAATTTCCATTGCAAAATACTCCTGTAATTTTTTGCGTGCAATAAAATCCGCTTCAGTCAGCGTCATCTCCTCTTTTTCCGGTTCTCTATGAGAAAAATGCTCACCTTTTCCAAAATAGAGCGGCTGTACCTGTGCGTAGGTCACATACTCCCGCTGCCTTTCCAATTCCATTTTCTGCTTATTTAACAATAAAACAGGCAATAGTAAACCGCAGGCAATGATCAACAAAACTATCATTCCTGCTAACCAGGCCTTTCCTTTACTGTCGTCTCGTTTCATTTTGTCCGGCCCGCTTTCTTTTATGTTTTCTACGCTCCATGGGCAAAGAAAACCGCACAGTTGTTCCCTGACCGACTGCACTGCTGTAATTCAGCCGGGTTCCATGAATCGCGGCAATTTTTGCTGCAATCGCCAACCCCAATCCGGCGCCATGTTGCCCTCGGGATCGAGCTTTATCCACCATATAAAAAGCCTCTGTGATACGCGAAAGTTCTTCTTCCGGAATTCCGCAGCCGTCATCTTCAATACAAATTTCGTATCGGTGCCCTACCACACTGCCCCGAATGTGAATTTGTGTGCTGTCTGCCTTTGCCGCATTATCTGCCAGATTCAGAATCATCGTTTTTACCAGGTCATACTCTGCCCATACATAACATGGCTCGGCCTGCCAGGTCAACAAAACTTGCTTTTCCTGCATGCATGGAGCCAACGTATGCACAATATCTTCCATCAACTCCCGAGCAGGCATCTCTTCCAGTAAAAAGTCCTGCTTTCCCAGCACAATCAGTTCCATCAATTTGAAAGAAAGTGATTCCAGCCGCATTCCTTCGCTGAGAATATAGCCCGCCGCCATATGCACCGTCTGTGCATCGCATTGTTTGCTGTAAATCATATCGGCATAACCGATTACCGACGTCAACGGCGTTTTCAACTCATGCGCAAAATTGGCAACAAAATCCTCTTTCTGCCTGGCATTCAATTCCAAAGCATAAATTTTCTCCTCCACGTTTTCTGCCATTTTATTAAAGCTTTGTGCCAACATTCCAATTTCGTCGTGAGAGCGACTATATACCCGTTCGCTATAGTGACCGTCTGCTATGCGGGCAGCCGCCTGCGTCAGCAAACCGATCGGTCGCGTCAATAAAAAGGAAACGACGGAAAGCACTACCGCACTGGTGCAGAGAATGATGCCATAGATTATCATATAATCCTTCATCTGCGCCTGCTGCTCTTCCAATACCGCACCGATATCCCGCCCTACAGAGAGATACAACTGCATGTCACTCTGTTCAAAATATCCAGAAACCAGCATATGCGTCGTTTCTCCAATCGAGGCTGTTGTATAGTAAAGTTTATCCTCCTGCTTTGTAGCGATTTGAGAAAAATCATATTCACGCGGAAAGTTGGATTGCAGTACAGAAAATTGATCTGTATATATCGCAAAAAGATTGTTTTCCGGAGCCAATTGTGCCGTTTGCCCGGCAATCTCCGACAACACTTCTTCCAGCACTGCTCCTTGCTCGACCGCGTTGATCATGCCTGCCTGCAACGAAAATTTTAATAATTGATATTCTTCCAATACTCTGGCTTTTTCACGTGAAAGCGCATTTTCAAAATTATGGGAAATCAAAACATAACCCATAACTGCCAGAGCAATCGTAATAACCAAAATCATGCAGAAGAATACTTTTACAAAATACTTCACGCAGTTATACCTCCAGGCGATAACCGATGCGGAACACCGTCTTGATTCGATCCTCCCAACCAAGCTTTTTGCGCAGCCGCTGCACATGTGAATCCAAAGTACGTGTCTCTCCCGTAAATTCCCTTCCCCAAACCATTTCATACAAGCGATCCCGATAAAGCGCTGTGTTCTTGTTGCGAATCAGCACTACCAGCAAATCAAATTCCTTTACCGTCATTTCCACTTTTTTACCACGTTGCCATACAATACGCGCTTCGGTATCTACACAAACATCATCTACGAATAATTCTTTGCCGCTCTTGTCATAGCGGCGCATCACCGCTTCTACTCTGGCTAACAGCTCTCCAATCTGAAAAGGTTTAATGAGATAATCGTCGGCTCCCATTTTAAGCCCCCGGATACGATCGCGTACTGCACTTTTAGCAGTAATACAAATTACCGGAATCCCCAGGGGATGGATATATTCCAGCAACTCATAACCATCAATTTCTGGCAGCATGATATCCAATAAAATCAAATCATACGAATTTCGTTCGATCAAATCTGCAGCCTGTTGGCCATCATAAGCACAGGTACACCGATACCCTTCCTGTTTCAAACTGATTTCAATGAGATTGGAAATGGCCTTTTCATCTTCAACAATCAAAACTTCATTCATGACGTTCTCCTCTTTGCGAATATGATATCGCAAAGTTGTAACAAAGTTGTATCTTTTCAACTTTTCTCTTGTCCAAAAGTATATCATATCCGTTTCTAAAAAAGAGAGTTTTCCCTGTTTCCATATCATAAAATATAGCCGCCTGTTTCCCCTTTGGCAAAAACAGACGGCTATATGCATGTGTTTTTCTATATCGAAAGAATTTCCAATAGTCGTTGATTCAAGATTTCCCTTTGTTCATAAAGGATTCCATGCCCTGCTTCCTTAAAAAACTCCAGCTGTGCGCCTTCGATTTTTTCTTGCAGAAAAGATCCCAAAGAAGGCGGAGCCATTTTATCCTGATCTCCCTGAAGCAGAAAGACCGGCACCTTTACAGCATTGAGATCCTTTTTTCCATCCTCCTGTATCAAAGCTTCCAGACAATGCCGTGTGGCTAATCCGGAAGCGGAAAGCGCCATTTGTATCAACCAATTTTCCAACGCTTTGCTTTGTGGTTTTGCCCAAAATTGTGTATGTATCAGATACTCCGCCATATTAGGCCGGTCATTTTTTGCCAACTGCCTCAACGCCTGTACCTGAGCGGCATCAATTCCCTGCGGCCCTTCCCATTGCGGTGCAATCGCAGCAATCAGCAGCATTTTTTTCACCCGATATCCACGGAATAACCGCATATAGCGCAACACGATGGCAGCTCCCATAGAAAAGCCAATGAAATTTACTTTTTTCAATTCCAAAAACTTAACTATTTCGTATAAATCCATTGCCATCCGATCGTAAGTATATCCTCCGGCCGGCCGATCAGAAGCACCAAACCCGCGCAGGTCCACCGCAATAACATGATATCCCTGCTCAAGCAGCGGTTCCAATTGATATTCGAATATTCTGTGATCCAATGGCCACCCATGCACCAATAAAATGCTGTGCCCTCTGCTTCTCCTCCCATATTCATATACTGCGATTCGCACACCATCCGACATTCGAACCTGATACATAGCTTTGCTCCTTTTCTATTTGCTCTTATACCATATTCCATTTCTTTTGCATATGCGACCATCAAAAAGAACCATTTATGCACATTTTATCCACAAATTCACATCAGTTATCCACATTTTTACCGTGAATTGTAAAAATTTCACTGTTCTCTCCTTTTAAATTTTTTCTTTTTTTATGCTGTTTTTTCCTTTTTTCTCCTTTTTTTGCTTTTTTCCTATACAATCATTTTATAATTTTTCTCTTTAGGAGGGTCTCCATGCATTCTTATTATGATTTACTGATTTCATTAGGCGCACATATTACCAACAAAAGCTGCCGCTATATTGCAGAGGCAATTCTTTTGCTGCAAAAAACCGAAATCTCTGCTTGGCCAACCGCAGGCTTGCTTTATCAACAAATTGCTCAAAAGTTTCAAGTCATCCCCAATTCCGTTTCCAGAGCAATTTCTCGTGTTTCCATTCATATCTGATCCTTTGGAAATCACCAGAAACTACAGGAGATCCTCGGCGGCACTTTTTCTGAAAAGCCTGCTCCTGCCGACTTTATTTTTATGTTGGCCAATTATATGAATAACATTGGCCACATTCTGCCGGGCTGATTTTTAGCAGCAAAAAGGGATGCCCCACGGCATCCTTTTTTGATACTTATAAAATGCAAATTGTATTTTGTTTCAGCAAGTCTTTGTGTTTTCCTTGATAATTTACAAGTGAAGCACCGCATTTTCCTCTTTTTACCCATATTTCATCCGGCCGTAGATTCCCTACCTAAAAAAATCAAATATGATCCATTATCGAGATTCTATTTTCAGCCAGGCTTTATGTTCTTTTTTACACGGTTGCTTTTCTCCCAGGATTCCCAAGCTTATTGCCAAAATCCCACCAATTAGAAAAACTTCTCCTCCTACGGTATAATAGCTGCGCTGAATGTAAGCCGCTGCCGTTAATCCAATCACACTCACAATATCCAGTATTACAATCCAAAAGCCTTTCAATTCCGGTTCCAGCCTTTCTTGTGACTATAATTCACTTATCTTTGTAAAAAAATAGCATTCAGTCGCTATTTTTCATACTTTTGCAATTCAAATAGTTTTTCTTTCCAAATATAATCCAGAAAAATGATTTTAATTCACAATCAAACTATATCATGTTTGTGACTATTCGTCAACATATTTTTTCTAATTTGTTGATTTTTTTTCACTCGCATGATATATTAATAGCAAATCAATCAAGTGAGGTCACTTATGGTAGATCTGTATAAGAATATTCGACTCAAAAGAGAACAATTAGGTATGTCGCAAGACGACCTTGCCGGATTAGTTGGATATACCAGCCGCACCAGCATTGCCAAAATAGAAGGAGGAAAAATCGACTTGCCACAATCCAAGGTAGAGTTATTTGCTCATGCACTGCATACAACTCCTGCCGAATTGCTGGGTTGGGAAGTTCACAAACAGGAACTTCCGGCAATTGATAACCTGATGCCTATTCAAGTGAAGCGCTTGCCTATTTTGGGTGAAATTGCCTGTGGAGAGCCTATTTATGCTTCCGAAGATCATGAAAATTATATTTTGGCAGGAAGCGATATAGATGCGGATTTTTGTCTTCGTGCCAAAGGGGAAAGTATGATCAATGCCCGCATTTGGGATGGCGACATTGTTTTTATTCGAGCACAGCAACAGGTTGAAAACGGTGAAATTGCTGCTGTCATCATTGGGGATGAAGCAACACTCAAACGTGTATATTATTATCCGCAGCAAAATCGCCTGATGCTGAATGCAGAAAATCCTGCCTTTGCTCCGCTTATATACATCGGAGATGAATTGCGCCAAATCAAAATTTTAGGAAAAGCAGTTGCTTTTCAAAGTAATGTAAAGTAACAAATAAGCGAGTGCCGCAATGTGCACTCGCTTTTCCATTTATTGCCACATTTCTTTTCATTGCACGCTCCAAAAGCGTTGCTTTTTCACGTGCCTCTGTTAATTCCACATCACTACACTGCATCCAGTTGAAATTTTTCAGCGTTTGCATCGTGCTTTTCAGGCGTGGAAGTATTTGCTGAAGTTCTTGTGCAGAAAAGCTTCTCTGTTCTGCCAATATAGCCAATCTGCTTTGCTCCAGGCGATATATTCCCGGCTCCAGAGTAACGATCTCTCCTCTTTGCTTCATTTTATAGATCGTTGAGCGAAGTGCAGAGCTTCCTTTCTTTATTTTTATATTTCTTTCTGTAAGTTTTGCTTTGATTTCACTCAAAGGATGTTCTTTTCCATCCATCATGACTTCTCTAATAACTTTGGTTATTTCAGCGACGAGAAACATTTTATTTTCTCCTCTTTGATCGTTTCATCGGTTTTCCATCGTCTGCTGCTGATATCGGTGATTTGTTCCAATTCTTCACAGGCTTTCCAGGAAGGAATTTTAAACTTTCCTGTTTCATATCGACAGACCTGTTCTCTGGAAATATTCAAACGTTCCGCAAATTCTTCCTTTGTTTCACCCAGGTATTTTCAGACCATTTTCAAATTTTCTTTGAAAATGTGCATTGTCCTCCCCTTTTCTGTCCTTTTATACGACTCATTTTGTCATCATCATAACACAGGAATTGCCCCTATTCTATGACATGCATATCACTTTTTTGACAAATACGTCTCACTTTGTTCACTATTTTTTATGCGTTTTCAATAAAAAAGAAACTCTTCCATCTCTTAAATTTCACTATTTTGGGTCTCAACAATAAAAAAATTGCAAGTTCTTTTTGTATTTATTTTTCATTTGCGCGTTTATCTATGTGCTCTTTTGTTTTAAAAAAACAAAAAAAGTACGAAAAAGAAAAATCCTTGGAAAGTAAAAAAGGCAGAGGTTGACATTCAAAATTTACTTTGATATAATCGGTATGCATCAAAATTTCGGATGGAGAGGTGTCCGAGAGGTTTATGGAGCTGGTCTTGAAAACCAGTGATACCGCAAGGTACCGTGGGTTCGAATCCCACCTTCTCCGCCATTTTCCTTTTCAATGAAAACGGCGTGCGGAAGATTCGAAATTCAATATTGACTTTTATTCGGAGAAGTACCCAAGAGGCCGAAGGGGCTCCCCTGCTAAGGGAGTAGTACGAGAGAATCGTAGCGAGGGTTCAAATCCCTCCTTCTCCGCCAAACAACAATGGAGGTTTTTCCGCCGTAGTTGACACCATTTAGAGCACATCGTAAAGTTTACTAGACGACGCGATGTGTTCTTTTTTTATGCGAAAAACTCAGAAAAGGATTTGAACGGGCATGGCATGAAGTGCAAAAAAGATCCTGAGAATCGTTTTTAGTACCCCGCTGAATCATTTGCTTTCTGCACACGTAATGAATATAGGTCAGCTATATCCTACACCATATATTTTCAAATCTACTATCATCTGTAAAACATCCCTTTAATTCATGTTCAAGCACAATCATTTTTTTTATTGCATTTAGGGCAAACTGTATCAATGTAATACTTTCCGGTTTCTTTATCGCGATCTTCATAAAAAATGATTTCTCTTCCATTTTGATTGTACATAAACCTATGTTCACAAAACGGGCACACAACTTCTCTAAATGTATATTTCATTGCATTTCACCTGACTTAAATGACAGTTTAAACATACCCCATATTCTGTCAATTCGATACGAATATGTTGCAGTTTATCCCACTTTTGCGTAGTTTGTTTTGTGAGCTATGTTCTGCCCCCTTTTAAATTTTCCCTTCTCCTCCATGTCGCCGCAAGCAAGATAGTCTGCGACGACTTTTCTTTTTCTTTCCATCAAAAAAGAACCGAATTATATCGGTTCTTTTTTGATATTCTTCATTTTTTATAAGGATTGACTCTGCCCGTTTGTTCGTAAGTCACCTTATCCGGATTGTATTTAATATTAGTCGCCTGCAGTACATATTTTTTATAATATTTCTGCTTCGTTCCATCCGGAAGCGTAATCACTGATTTTTCATCAGCATTCTCAGGATTATCACAAATTGCTTTTGCTGCATTATAGTGATACTGCAATGTAACCGGCGTCTGGTCAAACATGCCATGGCCATGAAATACGCCTGAGATTTCATCCATCCGCTGACAGATTTGGTACAAATCATCTCTCAGCATTTCTACCGGTTCCGCACTGATCAGATCGCCCGTAAAAATACAACCCGTCTGATGATCGAGATAACCGCTCATTCCTTTGCAATGCCCTCTCAGAGGAATGATTTCCACCAAGTATCCATCTCCAAGATCAATCATTTCATTGGATTTCAGCGGAAGTATCTCATATTCTTTAAACTCTACAATATCATCGCGTGTCCAGCCCTCAGTATAAAGCGGTTTATCCGTTTTAGGATCAAGCATAAAATCCCAAATACCCGGGCGCATTGTCGCCTTCAGATCTTCCACTTCATCTTCATGACAATATACCTGATCGAACTGGAAGTTACCATATGCATGATCCAGGTGATGATGTGTCACACAGCAAAGAATATCTTTCTTTCCGGTCAGTTTCTCTGCCAGACCGCGCAAATCTCCAATTCCATAACCGGTATCAACGACCAATGCTTTTTTAGGCCCATTGATAACAAACATCCACGGATCACCCGTTCCCGAAAAAGAATCGGTGTAAATTGCCCATGTATTGTCTCTCACTTTATAAGCCTCATGGAATTTGCTGATTTCAGGATAAAATTCACGCAGCGTGGAAAATTCACGCAATACTTTAAAGAAAGGCCATCGAACTACATGTTCATACTCCCATACAATACGATGCGAGCCCAGGTCCGTATTAATCGGTCTGTTGGGTTTGTTCGGCACAGCAGGAATCATAAGCGTTACCCCTTTTCATCATCTTTTTTTCATTATATAACGCAATCCTGTCGTTTGACAATTATATTCTTTCTATTGTACCGGTCCTTTTTTTTACTTCTTTCCTATACTTCGTAATAAAAAGGGCACTTGATAACCATGTATATCAAGTGCCCGCAGCCTCACTCCGTCATACGGCGTTTCTTTTTATGCTTCTGTTTGAGTCCCATTTTCTGCTTCCGCTGTTTCTTCTTCCATCTCCGTTTCATCCTGTGGAAGTTTCGCGACGCTGACCACACTTTCTCCTTCTGCCAATCTCATAATGCGCACTCCCTGCGCCGAACGGCCAAATACGGAAATATCATCCGACCCCATACGGATAATGACATTCGCATCATTAATCAGCATAATATCTTCATGGTCATGTACTGTAAGAATCCCTACCATAGAACCTGTTTTTTGCGTCAGATTCATCGTTCTGGCTCCGATTCCGCCACGAGCCTGTTCCCGATATTCTTCTGCCAAAGAACGTTTTCCATAACCGTTTTGGGAAATCACCAGCACATACTGGTCATCCTGCAGAACACTTGCTCCCACCACATAATCTTCTTTTCGCAATTTCATTCCGCGCACACCTACAGCTACTCTGCCCATAGGACGTACATCTTTTTCACTGAAAGAAATCGCCATACCATCTTTGGAACCGATAATAATCCGATCCTCTCCATGTGTTTTGAGTACGCTGACCAATTCATCTCCGTCTCTCAACGCAATAGCAATAATACCGCTTTGGCGAATATTGGAAAAAGCCGAAAGTTCTGTCTTCTTAATAATTCCTTGGCGGGTAACCATGACCAGATTGGAATCATCTTCCATATCCGCGACGGGGAATACTGCTGATACTTTTTCATCTCCATCCAATGCCAACAGATTGACAATTGCCATTCCTTTTGCGTTTCTGCCAGCTTCCGGGATCTGATAACATTTTTTTACATAAACTTTTCCTTTTGTGGTAAAGAAAAGAATATAATTATGCGTTGAACTGGTAAATATTTCTTTGACTCCGTCCTCTTCCTTCGTCGCCAAACCTGTCACGCCCTTACCGCCACGGCGCTGTGCACGATAGTTATCGCTGGCAGTGCGTTTGATATAACCATGCTGGGTAAGCGTGATTACCATATCTTCTTCCTGAATCAAATCCTCCAGTTCAATTTCATTTTCTGCATGGCCAATCTTGGTGCGCCGGGCGTCAGAATATTTTTCTTTGATTTCCTGTAAATCCTTTTTCACGATTTCGTAAACCAAAGCCGGATCTGCCAGCACCTGCTGATAATAAGCAATCTGTTGGCAAAGCTTATCATATTCTTCCTGCAGGCGATTCCGTTCCAAACCGGTCAATCGCTGCAAACGCATATCCAAAATAGCCTGTGCCTGTATTTCGGTAAAAGCAAATTTTTCAATCAGAGAGTTTCTGGCAGTTGTACCGTCTTTGGAAGAGCGAATGGTATGAATCACTTCATCAATGACATCCATCGCTTTTAACAGGCCTTCTACGATATGTGCCCGTTTCTGCGCCTTTTCCAAATCAAAGCGTGTTCTGCGCTCAATTACTTCCCGCTGATATTTGATATACTCCGTTAAAATCTGCTTCAGATTGAGTACTTTTGGCTCATTATTGACCAAAGCAATCATGATGATTCCGAAACTGATCTGCATTTGCGTATGTTTATAAAGCTGATTCAGCACAACGGAAGCATTTGCTCCCTTTTTCAATTCAATTACCACACGCATTCCGGAGTGATCGGATTCATCATTTGCATCTGCAATTCCATCAATTTTCTTATCTCTCGCCAGTTCCCGGATTGCCCCTACCATCAATTCTTTATTGACCTGATAGGGAATCTCTGTCACCACGATTCTTTGATGTTCTTTTTCGGTTTCGATTTCCGCCTTAGCGCGCAGAATAATCTTTCCACGCCCCGTCTGGTATGCCTGACGTATACCGGAATAACCAATAATCTCGCCGCCTGTCGGAAAATCCGGACCTTTGATATACTGCATCAGTTGTTCAATACTGATTTCCGGATCATCTATGCAGGCACAGGTCGCATCAATAACTTCTCCAAGATTGTGCGGAGGAATATTGGTTGCCATACCTACGGCAATACCGCCGGAACCGTTGACCAAAAGATTGGGGAATCGGGAAGGCAGCGTTACCGGCTGCTGCAAAGATCCATCAAAGTTTGGATAAAAATCCACCGTATCCTTATCAATATCCCGCACCAATTCCATGGAAATTTTTCCAAGGCGTGCTTCGGTATAACGCATAGCCGCAGCGCCGTCACCATCGACGGAGCCAAAGTTACCATGTCCATCTACCAACAAATATCTGGTAGAGAAATCCTGTGCCATGCGCACCATACTATCATAAATTGCCATATCGCCATGGGGGTGATATTTACCCAGCACATCTCCTACAATACGTGCGCTTTTTTTATGCGGTTTATCAGGTGTAATTCCCTGTTCGGCCATGGAGTAGATGATTCTTCTATGCACCGGCTTCAATCCGTCTCTCACATCCGGCAAAGCACGGTTAATAATAACCGCCATTGCATAGGAAATGAAAGATTTTTTCATCTCTCCGCCCAAATCCAGAGGAATAATTCTATTATGATTCATTTCGTTTTCCATGTTTTTTTCTCCCATCAGATATCCAGGCTGTCCTTATCTACCATTTTGGAATTTTCCTCGATAAAAGCACGGCGCGGTTCAACATTTTCTCCCATTAGAATATCAAATAGCTCATCCGCTTCCATAGCATTTTCCAAAGTCACTTGCATAAGCGTCCGTTTTTGAGGATCCATTGTGGTTTCTTTCAGCTGAGAAGCATCCATCTCGCCCAGGCCCTTATACCGCTGTATTTCATATCCACTTCCGTTTTCTTCCAGGAATTTTACCCGCTCTTCCTCGCTGTAAGCATAGAAAATCTGGTTTCCCTTTGAAAGGCGATAAAGGGGCGGAAGCGCTGCATAGACATGCCCCTGTTCAATAATGGGGCGCAAATAGCGATAAAAGAAGGTCAACAGCAAAATACGGATATGGCTGCCGTCGACATCAGCATCCGTCATAATGATGATTTTATCATAGCGCAGCTTGGAAATATCAAACTCCGAACCAACACCCGTACCAAAAGCCGTAATCATGGCGCGTATTTCAGCATTACCCAATGCTTTATCATAACGTGTCTTCTCCACATTGAGAATTTTACCGCGCAAAGGCAGGATAGCTTGCGTTTTGCGGTTGCGCCCACTCTTTGCACTACCACCGGCGCTATCTCCCTCTACAATGAAAATTTCGCGTTCAGAGACGTTTTTGCTGGTACAATCGGCCAGTTTGACCGGCATAGAAAATAATCCGGATTTTTTCCGTGTTACATCCCGTGCTTTTCTGGCTGCATCCCTTGCTGCTCTGGCCAAAATACATTTTTCCACTATTTTTTTGGCTTCTTTGGGATTTTCCTCCAAATATTCACTCAACTTATTGCCGACAATATTATCCGTCAGTGTACGCATGGAACTATTGCCCAGTTTGGTCTTTGTTTGCCCTTCAAATTGCGGTTCCGGCAATTTAACGCTGATAACGGCTACTAATCCTTCCCGGACATCATCCCCCGTCAGATTCTCATCTTTTTCTTTCAGCAGATTATATTTGCGGGCATAATCATTGATGGCCTTCGTCAATGCGGAGCGCAGGCCCGTCTCATGCGTTCCGCCCTCTACTGTATTGATATTATTGGCAAAGGAAAAAATAGTGGAATCATAGTGATCGTTATACTGCAACGCCACTTCGACAATATCCATATCCTTTTCCCCATACATATAAATGGGATGTTCCAGCAGAGTGGTTTTTCCCTGATTCAGATATTCCACAAAGGAAACAATGCCGCCTTCATAATGATATTCATGACGAACCACCGGATCCTTCCGTTCATCCGTCAAAATAATGCGGACTCCCTTGTTGAGAAATGCCATTTCCCGAAAACGCACCCGCAGGGTATCATAATCAAACTCAACCGACTCAAAAATTTCGGGATCCGGGAAAAATTCAATGGTAGTTCCTGTTTTTTCGGATTTTCCGATTTCTGTCACATTGGTTTGTGGAATTCCGCGTTTATATTCCTGTGTAACAATTTTTCCATCTCTCTCAATTGTAGCAATTAATCGGGTAGAAAGTGCATTGACTACCGAAACGCCAACGCCGTGCAGACCACCGGAGACTTTATATCCGCCGCCGCCGAATTTACCACCTGCGTGCAGCATGGAAATGGCAACTTCCAAAGTGGATTTCCCCGTCTGCTTATTAATACCGGTAGGAATTCCTCTGCCGTTATCTTTAATTCGCGCGCTGCCTTCTTTTGTCAAGGTGATTTCTATTTGGTCGCAAAATCCTGCCATCGCTTCATCAATGGAATTATCTACAATTTCATAGACCAGGTGATGCAGGCCGCGTTTATCAGTGGAACCGATATACATACCCGGGCGTTTGCGCACCGGATCCAGGCCTTCCAAAATCTGTATCTGACTTTCATCATAAGTGGAAGCTGCTTTCTCCGCCATAACATTCTCCTATCTTTTTTCATTCAAGCTGTTATTTCAACTGTGAGCCATTTACTTAACGCAATGGCTTTCAGGCTGGAATTTAAAATTTCTTCTTTAATATATATTATACCTCTTTTTGAGCCATTTTAAAAGGGTTTCCGCATAAAAATCATAATATTCATAATAAAGAAAACGCCGTAGATACGGCGTTTTCTTTATTATGATTTTCGATTGACTTTTGCCTGTTCTACCGTATAGTAAAAAGCTCCTGAAAATTTCTCCATTCCTTCCAAATCCGTACAGGTAATAAATACCTGCCGGTTGCTTACAATTTCCATCAGGCTTTCCCGACGTCTCTGATCCAGTTCTGAAAACACATCGTCCAGCAATAAAATTGGGCTTTCCCCCGTCTGCTCCTGAGCGATTTCCAGAGAAGCCAGCTTTAATGCCAGCATTGCCGTGCGCTGCTGCCCCTGTGAAGCATAAATTTTGGAATCCTTTCCATTGATAAGAATTTCCAGATCCTCCCGGTGCGGCCCTACCAGAGAAGTTCCCATTTCCCGTTCTCTTTTAGCATTCATCTGCATTTTATCCAGCAAGTTTTGCTGTGCATTTTCCGGTTCTGCACTGCATTTATAACGAATCTTAATATTTTCTTTTACATCCTGCAGGTTCTCATAAAAAATTGATCCATATGCATTCAGCTTTTCCACAAATTCGGCACGACGGCGGATCATATTTGCTCCATATGCGGCCATCTGCTCACTATACGCACGAATCACGCCTTCTTGAGCACGACTATCCTTCAACAGCTTATTTTTGCTTCTGAGCGCCAGCATATAATTTTGCAAATCATGGTAATATCCCGTACTGATTTTGCAAAGTTCCATATCCATCATTTTTCGGCGAAGCGAAGGGGATTCTTTGATAACGCGTAAATCTTCCGGTGCAAAAACAATGGAATTTACCGCACCCATCAATTCGGATATTTTTTTAATTGGCAGTCCATTCAGGCGAATGCTGCGCTTAGACTCTCCAAAAATGCCTACTTCAATTTTTCCACGGTGAGAAGCCGTTTCGTATTGAGCAAAAATACCGGCAAATCCCTGCCCATCCCGAATTAATTTTTGATCCGGCGCATTGCGAAAAGATTTTCCACAGGATAAATAATTAACAGCTTCAATCAGGTTAGTCTTGCCCATGGCATTATGGCCTGCAAATACATTGATTCCGCTGCTCAATTCATCCAGTTCAAGCGCTTCAAAGTTTCTGAAATCCCGCAGCGCCAATCTTATGATTTTCATCGGCATAACGCCTTTCTTTTGTTATTCCGCAATATTAACGGGCACAACCAGATAAAGGAATGCATCTCCCGCTACCGGCTTGATAACACAAGCCTGCAAACGACCGGTAAATTCCATATATACCTCTTCTTCTTCAATAACTTTGAATACATCCAAAAGGTATTTTGCATTGAATGCAATTTTTAAAACTTCTCCCTGCATTTCCACGCTGAGCGTATCCTGTGCTTTTCCATATTCGGAAACAGATTGCAGATCAATACAGGAATTTTCAATTGTCATGCGGATAAGATTGGAGCTATCTTCCCGAGCCAACACCATCATCAGTTCCAAACTGCGCTCAAACATACCGGTATTGACTTTTACTCTTGTCTTATACTGTGCAGGAACCAGAGCCTGATAATTAATGAATTCGCCATCCAACAGGCGGGTGAAAATTTCTATTTCTTCACATTTCAGGAAACATGCATGTTCTGTAAAACAAAGGGAGATTTCCTCTTCGCCGTCTCCAAGAATGCGGGAAGCTTCTTTCAGCATTTTTGCTGGAACGATCGCTTTGATATGGCTTTTACAGGAAAGCGGGCTCATTTTTTTGGCCATGCGGATTCCATCGATTCCCACAACGCTTAAAGTACCGTCTTGCGGATTTGTTTCTAACAGCAATCCTGTGAAAATAGGGCGATCTTCTCCCGTATAAGCAGAAAATGCCGTTTTTTCCACCATATCTTTAAAAGTTTGCCGTGAAATTTGAATCTGATGATCTGCATTGCCTTCATAGACGGGAAAAGCAGGAAATTGCTGTGCATCCATCTCCGAAAGGGTTGCACTGGAATTTGCCCCACTGATACGAATCGCTGCATCCTCTCTTTCAAAGACAATTTCTCCAGCGGGAAATTTATTTACGATATCATATAAAATGCGTGCGGGAATTGCCGTTTCCCCGGCTTCTTCCACTTGAGCATAAACACTTGTTTTAATTGCTGTCGTCATATCAAATGCATCCAGCAGCAGCGTTTGTTCTTCTGTTCTAATATGGATGCATTCCAAAATGGATTTTTGGTATTTGCTGTAGGCTGCTCGCATGACGATGTTGATTCCTTTGATAAGTTCTTCCTTATTGCAGATAAACTTCATAATATCTACTCCTTTTTATGGAATGATAAAAAATAGTAATTAGCAGTAGTAGCAGTAGTAATGTTGATAATGTTGATAACTTTGTGCATAAGCATCAGAAAAGGAAAAAATCACGCCGGGCTATGTGAAAATCCGGTGGAAACTCTATGGATGCTCTGTGCATTTTAAACAGAGTTTTGTGTAATTTTACAGAAAATGCCTCAAAGAAATTTTTCGTTTCCCATTGAAATCTGCAAAAAAACGCCTGTTTATAAACAACCTCTCCACAAAAGTTGGACAGAGAATTGACACAGTTGTCCACAAACTGTGGATAACTTTTTATTCTTTGATTTTTTGTGTGATATCTGTGAGGATACCCTGTAAATCCGGATCTTTTTCCATATCTTCCGAAATTTTCTTATAGGCATGAATGACCGTGGAATGATTGGTTAAACCAACGCATTCACCTATTTTCTGATTTGTGAGATCCGTGAGTTTTTTGAGCAGATACATGGCGATCTGCCTGGGATAAGCGATATTACGGCTTTTGGTTTTGCTCATAATTTCTTCTTCCGTAATATCATAGTATTCACAGACTTTGCGTATTACATTTTTGGGTGTGATTACTTTGGAAACGGGAGATGTAAAGAAATTGCCCAAGGCACCGATTGCCACATTGAGCGTAATGGCCCGTAAGCTACTATCCAGTTGAGCACTGGCAATGACACGGTTTAACGCACCTTCCAGATCCCGGATATTGGAGTCCTCTTTGGAAGCAATATAGGTAAATACTTCATCTTCAATTTCCAATGTGCAATGGGTGAGTTCTTTGATATAGGGAGCTTTTTTCTTGAGAATGGCAACGCGTGTCTCATAATCGGGAAGGCCAATATCCGTAGTAAGCCCCCATTTAAAACGGGAAATCAGGCGCTCTTCCAAACGCGGAATTTCTTCCGGAGGCTTATCCGAGGAAAGAATAATTTGCTTATTCGCTTCGCGAAGGGTATTAAAAGTATGGAAAAGTTCTTCCTGTGTTTCGCGGGCACGGGAAATAAATTGAATATCGTCAATCAGTAAAACGTCTACTTTACGGAACTTATTGCGAAAAGCTTCGGATGTGTGTTTCTGGATGGATTCGATAAATTCCGTCGTAAAAGCTTCGGTCGTGATATAAATAATACGGGCAGAGGGATTCTGTTCAAGAATACGATTGCCGATGGCATGCATCAGGTGCGTTTTGCCAAGCCCGCTTCCTCCGTAAATAAAAAGAGGGTTGTAGGCTATTCCGGGGCTATTGGCCACTGCCAGCGAAGCTGCATGAGCGAGATTATTGTTTTTCCCGACTACGAAAGTATCAAAAGTGTAATTGGGATTCAGAGCAATATCCCCCAATGCTCTGGGAGCGGCAGGGCGATTCAGAAGATACTGATCCAGTTCTTCGGGGGTATAATAAAAAATTTCCAGAGCGCGATCCTGCCCGTAGGTCTCAAGGCAACACTCCTTCATGGTTTGGAAAATCAATGGGGCAAAACGCTCTTGGAATTGTTCTTTATAAATTTCGTTTGGAACTTTGAAAATATATTTTCCATTCTCTTCGAAAGCGGGAGAGAGAATTTTGATATAGGTACTAAAAGCGATCGTATTTTGATTGGCTTCATAATACGATTCCAGTTTTTTTAATGCGGATTCCCATAGTACGGTGAACGAGTTCATGCATATTCTCCTTGTACAATCAAAGCACTCTCCCAAAAAGGAGTTCGGTTATTTATTATATCATAAATAAGGATGTCATCAAAGCGATAGAATCGAATATTCGCAAAGATTGTGGAAAAAAAGAAAATTGCACAGGAAATGGACAAGTTATCAACAAACTAAAAAAAGTTATCCACATTTTGTGGATAACTTTTTTTGTAAGAAACGCAGTTTTATGGGAAAAGTGAAAAAGTATCAACAAATGCATTAAAAGTTATCAACATTTGTTGATAACTTTTGAAAAACTGTCAACACAGTTGCGGTGAAAAAAAAGAAACGAATTTTTTTGAGATTTATAGATATTTTGTGCGGATATTTCAAACAGGAAAAGGATTCCATTTTCAGTATTACCAAAAAACAGGTTATCCACAAATCTACGGAAAATATCCACAAATTGTGGATAACTCAACAAAATAAAAGGAGTAAAAAATGGCTATATGAATAGAATTATCAACAAATGCACTAAAAGTTATCAACATTTGTTGATAACTCAATGTTATTTATCCACAAAGAAAATCGTTTTTTGCGGATGATTGTTTTTTTGAAATGGAAAGGTGAAAAAGAATGATATTTTTACCGGAGAAGTGGAGAAAAGCATTGAAAAATCGGCCAAAGCAGGTATAATATATCGTTGATAAGCTTTGAAATGCGGTTTTTTGTTGACAGCATAGCCGTTTTTCTATATAATAAACTCGTCTTTTTATCGGAAAAAAGTGGCTTACGCGCTTTAGATAGCAAAAAGAGAATTTACAGATTTGCGAGGTAATTTTATAATGAAAAGAACATTTCAGCCCAAAAAACGTCACCGCAGTAAAGTGCATGGTTTCCGCAAGCGCATGGCAACGCTCAATGGCCGCAATGTATTGAAGCGCAGACGCAATAAAGGCAGAAAAAAACTCACAGCTTAGTAGCGTGCAGGGCTGTATCTCAGGTACAGCCCTATAATTTTAGTGTAAAAACGGCTCGTGATAGGAGCGACGGTTTTGGAAAAAATAAATAACAAGCTTGTAACATTAAAAAAAAATAAAGAATTTACTTTTGTTTATCATAGAGGAAAGTCCTGCGCTACCCGGCGTATGGTGTTGATCTATTTTAAAAACAGATATGGTGGAATACGTAGCGGTTTTTCGGTAAGCAAAAAAGTGGGAAAAGCTGTAGTGCGCAATAAGGTTCGGCGCCGCATGAAGGAATGTATGCGGGAAATGCTTGGTGAGATGACAGCACAGAATGCCAATCTCATTTTTGTGGCAAGGGCTTGCATAGCAGAGGCAACTTACAGTGAGATCCGAAAAGATATGAGATATCTTTTGAAGAAAGCAGGTTTGTTGGTGACAGAAAAGTCCGGGCCAACGACAGGAAGCGGCCAGTTGGTATGAAACGTATTTTTTTATGGGTGATTCGGGCATATCAAAAGGGGATTTCTCCTTATTTTCCGGGAAAATGCAGGTTTATTCCCACCTGTTCGCAGTATGCATATGAAGCAGTCTGTAAATATGGTGCGTGGAAAGGAGCCTGGTTGGCCCTGAAACGGATTCTGCGCTGCAATCCTTTTTGCAAGGGCGGTTACGATCCCGTTCCGTGAACTGATTTTCTGGAGGTAACATGAGTTTTTTAAACGATAATTTTATTGCCGATTTTTTTATTCTGGCAATTGAGTGGATTTATCAGTTTCTGCACGAATATTCACTGACTATTATTGTAGTGGCGTTGTTTGTCAGATTGGTGTTGCTACCTATTGATATGAAGCAGCGTATCAACAGCAAAAAAATGGTGAGCATCAACCCTGAAATCGAGGGATTGAAAAAGCGCTACGGAAATAACCCGGAGCAGTTGAATCTGCGTATCAATAAACTCTATAAAGAGCGGGGTATCAGCCCGATGGCAGGATGTCTGCCAATGTTGTTACAGTTGGTGTTTTTGCTGGCATTTTATGGAGCGCTGCGTTCCATTGCCGCAAAGGAAACGATGTCTCTGGTACTGCGGGCAGCGGAAAACGGCGCTTCCAGCATTGAATTGACCAGATGGCTGTGGGTGAATAACCTTTGGCAGCCTGATTCCGGCATGGCAGGTATTTTGCCTTCTGCCAGTGAGTTTTTGACGTTCCTGCAAAGCAATAATAATATCATTACGCCGCAAACTATGGGAATTTTGCAGAGTAAAGGCTTAATTCTATTTAATGAAGGCATTTTGAGTGTCAACGAAGCGGCTTATAATGCGTTGAGCTCGGGAATCATTGCAGCAAACGGCCTGACGGGTCTCAATAACGGTTGGTTTATATTGCCTCTGCTTTCGGGCGGCGCAATGTTCCTGCAGCAGTGGATTTCTTCCAAATTGAATCCTAATCCGGCTATGGAACAGCAAATGGGTATGATGAAGTATATTTATCCCATATTGTCATTTGTGATCTGCCTGAGCAGCAACACCATGTTTGCAATTTACTGGATGTTTACAAGTATTTATAGTGTTGCAGTGGATTTCTTCTTTAATCTTTACTATAAGCGTAAGGAAGAAAAGGGGAGCAGAAAAAAAGCGTAAAATAAAACAGGCACGCAGCAGCGGGCACTGAGAAAGGGAAGAAGCAGAATGATGAATGACGGAAAGGTCATGGAAGCAAAGGGCAAGACGGTCGAAGAAGCAATCTTCAACGGATTGACACAGATGGGGCTTGGCATTGACCAGGTAGATGTGGAGATCTTGCAGGAAGGCAAAGGATTTCTGGGTTTGGGAAAATCGGCAACGGTGCGGCTGACCAGAAAATTTTCCGATGCGGATCGGGCAGAGGAATTTCTTGATGGTTTATTCCGCAAAATGGGAATTTCGGCCATGGCACATGCAGAAGAGACAGATGATATGATTCATATTAATGTGGACGGGGATTCCACCGGGGTACTGATTGGGCGCCGGGGAGAGACGTTGGACAGTCTGCAATATCTGACCAGTCTGGTAATCAATAAAGATTCCGAAACTTATAAACGCGTTTTTGTGGATACCGAAAATTACCGTAAAAAGCGGGAGGAAACGTTGGTCAATCTGGCCAATCGCATTGCGGGAAAGGTAGCTAAAACAGGGCGGAGAGTAGTTCTGGAGCCGATGAATCCCTATGAGCGCAGAATTCTGCATGCTACATTGCATGACCATCCTTCGGTATGTACTGTTTCGGAGGGAGAAGAACCCTATCGAAGAGTGATTATTAAAAAGAAACGCACGACACAAACCAACAATAAATAAACAATTTAAGGAACAAAAAGGGCTGAAATAATGCCCTTTTTTGGAATCAAAATTTATGATATATCAGGTAGATACTATTTGTGCGCAAGCAACCGCCGTAGGCAGCGGAGGCATCGCCATTATTCGTATCAGCGGGCCGCAGGCGCTGTCTGATGCGGAAAAAGTATTTTTTCCGTATAAAAAGAAAAATGGGCTTTGGAAGCCGCGATATATGTATTTAGGTGAAATCCGCTCGGGTGATCAGCTGATTGATCAGGCTTTGGGTGTTTATTTCCGTGCTCCCAATTCTTATACGGGAGAGGATGTTTTTGAACTCCATTGCCATGGCGGAATTCAGGCTGCTAAAATGACGTTGGATCTGCTGACTTCTTTGGGAGTTCGCCCTGCGGAACCCGGGGAATTTACCAAACGTGCTTTTTTGAATGGGAAAATGGATATTTCGGCGGCAGAAGCTATTGCAGATCAGATTGGGGCTCTTTCGGAGCGTGGCGCTCAAATGGCAGCCCGGCAAATACAGGGAGAGCTTGCCCGGCAAATACGGCAAATGCAGCGGCAGTTAACAGATATATTGGCTGAAATGGAAGCAGGGATCGAATATCCGGAAGAAGATTTGGAATTGGAGATCGCCGGAGAGGCGCTTCCAAAACTTCGGGTCTTGCAGGAACGGATGTACGTGCTGCAGAAAAGCTTTACTCAGGGCAAATTAATTCGGGAAGGAATTCGCGTAGCATTGGCCGGGCGCCCGAATGTGGGAAAATCTTCACTGTTGAATGCAATTTTTGGTGAAGATCGGGCGATTGTAAGCAATATACCAGGAACAACGCGCGACGTGATTACAGAACATTATCAACTGCACTCATTGCCTGTGCAATTTATGGATACGGCTGGTGTACGGGAAACTGGGGACGAAGTTGAGCGAATCGGCGTAGAGCGCACGCACAAAGCAATTGACAGTGCATCGGTAGTAGTACTGGTACTGGATGGATCCGAGCCGCTACAGGAAGAGGATATGCAGGTTTACCGATATGCCAAAGCGCAAGGAATCCCGCTCCTGATTGCGCTCAATAAGACTGATTTGCCTGCAAAAGTAACGCTCCAGGAAGTGAAGGGTATTTTTGATGCGCCTTGCCTGGAAATCGCAGCTGTGCGAGGCGAGGGAATAGAAGCGCTGCTGGAAGAAATTTATGGGAAAGCAGTGGGAGATGCAGGGCTCCAGGAGGGGTTGGTGATTACCAACAGCCGCCATGCTTATGCTTTGCAGAAAGCTTGTAACGCATTGCAGGATGGCATATCTGCTTTGGAAGAAGGAATTGATTTAGATTGTGCCTCTATAGATTTACATGATGCGTGGCGCTATTTGGGAGAGATTACAGGGGAGACTCTGGATGAGCAAATTATCGATCGGATTTTTGAAAAGTTCTGTTTGGGAAAATAGATCCGAAGGGAAGGCAGAATAAGATGAACTATTATGATGGCGGAAACTACGATCTGATTGTAGTGGGAGCGGGACATGCTGGAATCGAGGCGGCTTTGGCAGGCGCACGCATGGGTAAAAGAACGCTGCTTATGACACTGAACCCGGACAGCATCGGTTTAATGCCTTGTAATCCTTCAATCGGAGGAACGGCTAAAGGGCATTTGGTGAGGGAAATTGATGCGCTGGGTGGGCAGATGGGCCTATCGATTGATGCAACCTTTATTCAGATCAAGATGCTCAATACGGGAAAAGGGCCGGCGGTACATTCCCTGCGGGCTCAGGCCGATAAGAAACAATATCAGACTTTTATGAAACAGGTGTTGGAAAATACAGACCTGTTGGAAGTGCGCATGGGCGAAATTACGGATCTCTGCGTGGAGCACGGTCGTGTCACCGGTGTTTATACTGCTTGCGGTGCAAAGATCAGCTGTGGAGCAGTAGTATTGGCAACAGGCGTATACCTGAAGAGCCGCGTGATCATAGGTGAATTTTCGCAGGAGAGTGGGCCTTCCGGTTTATTGGGGGCCAATCATTTAAGCGGTGCATTGAGCAGACTGGGCATTACACTGCAGCGTTTTAAAACGGGAACTCCTGCCAGAGTAGATGCGCGCAGCCTGGACTTTTCGAAAATGACGCCGCAGTACGGTGACGAGAAGATCATTCCGTTTTCGTTTATGAGCGGGCAATTACAGAGAAAGCAAGTTCCCTGTTTTTTGACCTATACTAACGAAAAAACACATGAGATTATCCGGCAGAATATTCATCGCAGCCCTCTTTATAGCGGGCAGATCAAGGGAACCGGGCCCCGTTACTGCCCTTCCATTGAAGATAAAGTGGTGAAATTCCCCGAGCGGGAGCGGCATCAGCTGTTTATTGAACCGGAAGGTTTATCTACGAATGAAATGTACGTACAGGGAATGTCTTCCAGCTTGCCGGAAGAAGTGCAAATTGCTTTTTATCGTACGATTGCAGGCATGGAAAATGTGCGTTTTACGCGGACAGCTTATGCAATTGAATATGACTGCATAGATCCCCAACAGCTGAAACTGAATCTCGAAAGCAGGCAGATCTCAGGGCTATTTATGGCTGGACAGATCAATGGCTCTTCCGGTTATGAAGAAGCCGGAGCACAGGGAATTGTTGCAGGAATCAATGCGGTTCGCTATTTGCAGCAGCAGCCTCCCATGATTTTGGGGAGAGATCAGGCGTATGCCGGCGTCTTGATAGATGATCTGGTAACTAAAGGAACCAGAGAGCCTTATCGCATGATGACCTCACGGGCAGAATACCGGTTGCTGCTGAGGCAGGATAATGCAGATGCACGCCTCTGCCAGATTGGCAGAGAGATGGGACTGGTAAGTGATGCGCGTTATGATCGTTTTATGTACAAACAGGAAATGGTACATAAACTCAAAGATAAGTTGGAACAGACGCCCGCCAAGGCAAAAGTAACATTGGCGCTTACCGGATCGGAACCCAATGGGCCGCAAAAGCTGGCAGATATCCTGCGGCGGCCGGGCATTAGTGCCAAAGAAGTATTGGAAACTGTCGGGGAAGAGGACTTGCCCGATGAGGAAGTGCTGGAAAGCCTGGAAACAGAAGTAAAATATCAGGGATATATAGAAAAACAGCGCCAGCAGGTGGAACAGTTCCGCGCACTGGAAAATCGAAAACTGCCGAAAAATATGGATTATATGGCCATGCAAGGATTGCGTATAGAAGCACGGCAGAAACTGCAGGCCGCACAGCCGGAAAATATCGGGCAGGCAGCTCGTATTTCCGGTGTATCTCCGGCTGATATTTCGGTTTTGCTGGTCTATTTTGAAAAGGAACATATGCAGCCTTTGGCATAGAGGTATAGAAAGGAAGATAAGCATCCATGCAGGAATTGTTGGAAAGTTTATTGGAGCAGGGAATCCCCCGGCAGCAGGCCGAACTGATGGCCCGGTATGGAGAACGAGTGGTTCAGGCCAACGAAAAATTTAATTTGACGCGGATCCTTTCTCCGGCAGATATGGCAAAAAGCCATTTCATTGATTCCATTGATGCGGCACGCAGAGGATATATCGATGCCCGTGCGCAGATTATTGATATCGGTACCGGCGCGGGATTTCCGGGTGTACCGCTGGCGATTTTTTTACCGCAGGCTCAGGTGACAGTTATGGATTCCTCGGAAAAGAAGACGGATTTTATTCGTGAAAGCTGTGCGGCACTGGATATTGCGATTCAGGTAGTCTGTGGGCGCAGTGAGGAATTGGCAAGAGACGCAAAATACTTTCAAAAATTTGATGTGGCGGTAGCACGGGCAGTGGCCAGACTTAATGTGCTTCTGGAACTATGCGCGCCTTATGTGAAAAATAACGGCGTATTTTTAGCCTATAAGGGAAGCAGCGCTGAAGAGGAAGTGAGAGAAGCGGAAACTGCGGCAAAAAAGCTGGGCATGGAATTGGTGGAAGTGGCAGCAGCGGGGCCGCAGGATACCAACCACGTAGTAGTCATTTATCGGAGGGTTGCTGATACGCCTGCAACATTGCCCAGGAAATATGCGAAAATAAAAAAAGCGCCTTTGTAATGCGGTGCCTTATGTTATAAAAACAGCATATCGGAATGATGGGGTTCCGATATGCTGTTTTTTTATGAATTACTTTCCTTTTGATGCGTCAGCCGTAAGTCGTTGAGAGCGGTATGGATTTCTTCTATACTGGGTTCCATGGCTCCGGTGTTTTGTGCCATTCCCTGTGATTTGAGCAAGGAATAACATCCTAAAATCCATTCTACTGCGTGAATTCTGGAGGGAATATCCAAGTGCAGGTATAATTTAATCAGCTGAATAAGCGGCTCCATACGCGCAGTATGACGGGCGGAGAAAATCCATTCGATATCTTGCAGCATATCTGTACTTTGCCGTCTCATATGATCGGTAATGGCTTCCAGGAGAACTTCGCGCGTTTCATCCGACTTGTAGGGCATCCCATAAAGATTGACGGAAAGGCGCACAAAATCCACATGATAAAAATCACATAGGCGGATGAAGCCTTCAAGATTGGGCGTAGAACGACCGGCTTCATAGTTTCCTATAGTGCTGCGACGCACGCCGAGATGTTGGGCGGCCTCTTCCTGTGAATAACCGGAATGAATGCGCGCCTGTTTTAGGGCTGTTGCCAATTTGTTTTTCATAGATC